>NZ_CBDRFA010000110.1:0-25278 GCF_965343085.1 Nocardiopsis synnemataformans
GCCCACTCGTCCAGCAGGCGGTGCGCTGTGTCGGGGTTGGGACCTTCGGCCCAAAGATGGGTCACGGCCTCCGCGGTGTCGGGGAGGACCAGGGCCCAGCTTCCGTCCGGCTCGATCGCCCGGACGCCGTCGGTGGTGTCGAGCTCGCGGCCGCCAGCCGCCTCCACGACGGCGCGCATCACGCTCCCCTTGACCGCCCACGGGGTGGGCACCGAACGGCGCAGGAGGTGCGCCTGGGGGATCGTGCGGTCGATCTGGCTCAGCGAGCGGCGCGTCCGGGCCACCAGTGCCAGCAGCCGCACGAAGGCGGCGATGGCGTCGCTGGTGGGGCTGAACCGCGGCACGATGAACCCGCCCCGGCCGTCGCCCGCGAAGATGACGTCGTCCTGTGCCTGGACCGCCTTGGTCAGCTCGCCGGTGGCGGTGGCCGTCCAGTGGACCTTGACCCCGTGCGAGGCGGCCACGGTCTCGGCGACGCGGGTGGTGGTGACGGGCAGGGCCACCGTGCCGGTCCCGTACTCGGCGCAGACCAGCTCCAGGACGACCAGCAGGGCCCGGTCGCTGTGGACCAGGTCGCCGCTCTCGTCCACGATGGACAGCCTTTCGGCCACGGGGTCGAACCGCACGCCGAAGTCGGCGCCCGAGCCCGCGACCAGTTCGCCCAGCCGCGCCAGGTCGCGGTTCTGCTTGGCGACGGTGTCGGTGGGCGAGGACTCGTCCAGCCGGTTGTTGACGGTGAGCACGTCCACGCCGATCCGGCCCAGCAGGGAGGGCAGGATGAGCGAGCCGCTGCCCCCGGCGCAGTCCACGACGACCTTGAGCTCCGCCTCGGCGACGCCGGAGGTGTCCACCTTGCGCAGCAGCTCGTGGGAGTAGCTCTCCACGTTGCGCGACGGGAAGGTCAGCTCGCCGATCTCGCCGGGGAAGGCCCGGCGGTACTCGGCACGGGAGAAGACCCGGTCGAGCTTGCGCTGGGCGCCGGGCGACAGGTCGGCGCCGTCGCCGTCCAGGAACAGGATGTCGACCGACTCGGGGTCGCCCGGGGTGGTGCGCACCGTGATGCCGCCGCTGACACCGCTCTGGGAGGTGTGGAAGCGGGCCACGGGCAGCGGCACCACCTCCAGGTCGCGCACCTCGATGGCGGCCGCGGTGAGCGCGCTGATGATCGCGCGCTTGAGCGTGCGGGCGGCGCGCGAGACGTCACGCGAGGTGGTGACGATCGCGCCCTTCTTCAGGGTGGTGGCGTAGGCGTTGGCCAGGCGCACCGCCAGTTCCGGGGTGATCTCGACGTTGATCAGGCCGGACACGCCCCGGGGGCCGAACAGCGAGCGCTGCCCGCGCGACTCCCAGATGACGTTGGTGCTGACCACCGCCCCGGCCTCGATGGTCTTGAACGGGTAGACCTTGACGTCGTTGTGGAGGTAGGCCTCGGACTCGACGACGCAGTCCTCGCCCACGACCGCGCCCTCCTCGATCCGGGCGGCGGCCATGACGTCGGTGTTCTTGCCGATGACGGCGCCGCGCAGGTTGGCGCCGCGGCCGATGAACACGTTGTCGTGCAGGACCGTGCGGTGGGCGAAGGCCTCCGAGCGCACGACGGTGTTGCTGCCGACCACGGTGAACTCGCGCAGTTCGGCGCCCGCCTCGACCTTGGCGTAGTCGCCGATGTAGAGCGGGCCCTTGAGGACGGCCTCGGGGTGGACCTCGGCGCCCTCGCCGACCCACACCCCCGGGGAGACCTCGAAGCCGTCGATGTCCACGTCCACCTTGCCCGAGAGCACGTCGGCCTGGGCGCTGAGGTAGCTCTCGTGGGTGCCCACGTCCTCCCAGTAGCCGTCGGCGACGTAGCCGTAGAGGGGCTCGCCCTCCGCCAGCAGCTGGGGGAAGACGTCGCCGGACCAGTCGACGACCTCGCCCTCGGCGACGCGTTCGAGGACCTCCGGCTCCATGATGTAGATGCCGGTGTTGACGGTGTCGGAGAAGACCTGGCCCCAGGTGGGCTTCTCCAGGAAGCGCTGGACGCGCCCCTGCTCGTCGACGATGATGATGCCGAACTCCAGCGGGTTCTCCACCCGCTTGAGGCCGATGGTGACCTTGGCGCCGCTCTCGCGGTGGAAGCGGACCATGTCGGTCAGGTCGATGTCGGTGAGCGCGTCGCCGGAGATGACGATGAAGGGCTCACCGCGCAGGTGCTCCTCGGCGTTCTTGACGCTGCCCGCCGTGCCGAGCGGCACCTCCTCGGCGACGTAGCTGAGCTTCATGCCCAGTTCCTCGCCGTCGCCGAAGTAGTTGCGGATGAGGGTGGCCAGGAACTGCACGGTGACCACGGTCTCGGTGAAACCGTGCTTGCGCAGCAGGCGCAGCACGTGTTCCATGATGGGCTTGTTGACCACCGGGAGGAGTGGTTTGGGCTGGTTCGCCGTCATGGGGCGCAGGCGGGTTCCCTCGCCGCCAGCCATCACGACGGCCTTCATCGGAGGTGCGGTGCCCTCCGGGGTGGTGTCTTCGGCCTGGCTCATCGCCGGTACCTCCGTGCCGCTGGGCCGTCGGTGCGCACCAAGGGGGGATGGTGTTCGGAGCACACGCCGTTGCGGGCGGCGGGACATGTTCTCATGCGGAGACGACACTCCCTTTCGATCCGACAGGACTCGTGGTGAGCCGGTCCGCGTGCGGATCAGGGGCCGGTCCGCCCCTGGTCCGGACGGCTCGGTCGGTCCGCGCCCTCGGCGGCCGCGCCGGGGTCGCCGTCAGCGGTCGCCGGTGCGGCTGGACCGGGTCGGTCCTGGGCGTGACCGCGCACGGGGTCGCTGTCACCCACGGCCCTGGGGCCGCCGGTGCGATCAGCGCTTTCGTCGCGGCGGGTCTGGGCCATCAGGCGCAGTCCCTGTACGGCGTAGAGCAGTCCGGCCCACCAGTACAGAGCAGTTCCCCAGAGTGCGAAGGCCCAACCTATAATTCTCGCCACATCTGCGGCGATCGTGGCGTAACCAGCGAGGAACAGCAGCGGGAACGAGTACAGCAGGCACAGCGTGGCGGCCTTGCCGGCGAAGTTGACCGGGAGGGGTCCGTAGCCGAAGTGGCGCAGGAGCGGCAGGGCGCCCAGGATGAGGACGTCGCGCAGCACGAGGATGCCCATGAGCCACCAGGGCACGATGCCGCGGATGACCAGGCCGAGCAGGGCGGCGAAGATGTAGAGCCGGTCCGCGAGGGGGTCGAGCACGGTGCCCAGGCGCGAGGTCTGGTTCCAGGCGCGGGCGATCTTGCCGTCGAGCCAGTCGCTGAGGCCCGCCAGGGCCAGCACGAGCAGGGCCCACCAGTCGGCCTGGGGCACCAGCACGAGCCACAGGAACAGGGGCACGCCCAGCAGCCGGAGCATGCTCAGTAGGTTGGGAACCGTCCAGACGCGGTCACTGACCGCCGGGCTGACCACATCGCCCCCCGCCGTGTGTCTGCCTTCTTGCGCGGATCGCCCCATGGCGCCAACGATAACGGGCGGGAGGGTCGTTTCCCGCCATCGTGGGTCCACCCGCCCTGGTCGGAGGACGGCCGCACCCCGATCGTACCGTGTACGCTTTCCGGTTTCCCCAGTCGGAACCCCCACCCCGGAACCCTTACCACTGTCCAACGCGGGGCGGTCCGTCGGGGTTCCCCGTCCGCGGGCCCGGCCGCCGTTCCCCGCCGCCGGCCCCTCAACGGGCGGCGAGCAGGGCGGCCAGGCGGCGCAGGCGTTCGAGGCCGGTGGGCTCGGCGTCCTGGAGGGGGACCTCCACCGTCCCCAGGCGGGCGAAGCGCTCGCGGGTGGCGGCCAGGGCCTCGGCGGTGTCGGGCCCCGCGGCGTCCCCGCGCGGGATCTGGTTGACGACCACGGGGGCGAGCCGGAACCCGGCCTCGGTGAGCTGTTCGACGGCGCGGGCGGTCTCGGCCAGCACCATACGGCGGGGCAGGGTCACCAGGCGCACCTCGGCGTCCCGGCGCAGGCGTTCGGCGGCGCGCTCCAGGCGGTGGCGGCGGGCGTGCAGGCGCTCGGTGAGGGGGTCGGCCTCCTCCTCCGAGCCGCCGACGACGTCGGCGAAGGCCTCGGCTCGGCGGGCCCGCTCGCGCTGGCGTGTCAGGCCCACCACCCAGGGGGTCAGGAGCGCGGGCAGGTTGAGCAGGCGCAGCAGGTGACCGGTGGGGGCGCTGTCCACGACCAGGGCGTCCCAGCGCCGCCCCACCTCCTCCACGCGGTCCACGAGCAGGTCGGCCAGGGCGGACTCGGCCATGCCGGGGCTGGCCCCCGCCTGCTCCAGGTGGCGGCGCACCGCGGGCATCACCTCGGGCGGGACGGCCCGCTCGGCGTCCCGGACCACCTGGGCGATCCGGCGGCGCACGGCGGCGTCGGCGTCGGGTTCGGCGGCCCACAGGTTGGGGGCGACCGGGACGGGCTCGTCCTTGAGCGGCGCCTCCAGGGCGTCGCCGAGCGAGTGGGCGGGGTCGGTGGACATCACCAGCACCCGGTGCCCGGCGTCGGCCAGGGCCAGCGCGTGCGCGGCGGCCAGGGTGGTCTTGCCGACCCCGCCCTTGCCGCCGACGAAGGTGATCGGCGCGGCGGGGACCGCGGCGGGTTCGGTCGCGGACTCGGTCAACAGCAGCCTCCGGGTGCTCCGAAGTCCCTGCGGCCCATCCTCTGGTGCCACTCGTGCAGGTCGGCGACCATGTACGGGATGAGGTCGAGGGTCTCGTAGGCGACGGGGTTGTCCACCCCCAGGCTCTCCAGCATGAGCAGGGCCCGCAGGGTGTCCTGCTGGGTGCGGGCCTCGCGTCGGCGCGCGTGTCCCCAGCGCGCCTCGAAGACCTGCTGGTGGAAGTCCTCGAAGCGGCGCCAGGCGGCGACGGCGCGGCGCCAGGCCCCCGGCGGGGGCCCGGCGCCGGCGCCCGGTCCGCTCACGGGGTGCCGCCCCGGGCGCGGCGGTTACCTGCCCTCACCCTCGTCCCTCCCGGCGGTGGTCTCCCCGGTCGCGGCCTCGGCGACCGGCGGGCTCTTGCGCGCCTTGTTCAGGGCGATGGCGGCCTCGACCATCATCCACAGGGCCAGCAGCAGGATGACGCCGTCCAGCGGCGCGAGCAGGAAGGTCTGCATCGCGTCGCCCGAGACCGCGAAGTCGCGGAGCTGGAGGACCAGCGCCCAGACGGTCATGACGGCCAGGAACACCAGCGGGATGAGGATCATGACCGGGTTGCGGTGGCGCTTGGTGACCCACACGGCGATGACCGACAGGGCCAGGCCCGCGGTGAGCTGGTTGGTGGTGCCGAACAGCAGCCACAGGGTGCCCACGGCGAAGTCGCCCGGGACCAGGGTCAGCGCGAGGGGGATGAGCACCGCGATGAGCGTGGCGACGGTGATGTTGCGGGCCAGGAAGGACATCGCCCGGTGCGGTGCGCTGCCGGAGGAGAAGCGCTCGGCGGCGATCGTGGCGATCTCCTGGATGATGTAGCGCTTGAGCCGGACCGCGGTGTCCAGGGTGGTGACGGCGAAGCTGACGATCACCAGGGCGCCGAAGACCAGGGCGGTGCTCTCGGGGACGCCGATGTTGGAGGCGAAGCCCGCCACGCCCTGGACGAACATGCCCTGCGGGTCGGCGGAGGCGGCCTCCCAGTCGACGTAGAGGGTGCCCCACTCGACGCCGGTGTTGGCGGAGTAGGCCATGACGCCCGCGGTGCAGGCCAGGATCGAGCACAGCGCCAGCGTGCCCTCGCCCAGGGAGCTCAGGTAGCCGACGTAGCGCGCGTCGGTCTCCTTGTCGATCTGCTTGGAGGTGGTCCCGGAGGCGACCAGGCTGTGGAAGCCCGAGACCGCGCCGCAGGCGATGGTGATGAACAGCAGCGGGAAGATCGGCGGGGAGCCCGCCGGGGTGTCGCGGAAGAGCGGCGCCGCGATCGTGTCCATGCCCACGATCACGCCGCCCATGATGACCAGCAGCGCCACGATCATCTGCTGCTGGTTGATGTAGTCGCGGGGCTGGAGCAGCAGCCACACCGGCAGGCGGGAGGCCACGAACGCGTAGGCGAACACGATCACGATCCACAGCAGGTTCTCCGTGATCCCCGTGGCCTCGGCGACCGGCGCGAGGCTGATGGGCAGGAGCTGGCCCAGCGGGATGCAGGCGTAGACCAGGAGCAGCGCGATGACCGACGGGAGCAGCGCGGCGGTGCGGCGACGGTAGACCACCTGCCCCACGGCGATGGCCAGCGGGATGGTGACCAGGGTGGGCAGCACCGACTCGGGCGTGCCCACGAACAGCCCGGCGATGACGATGGCGAACACCGCGTTCACCAGGGTCACCAGGAAGAAGATGATCAGCAGGAACAGGATGCGCGCCCGGGCCCCGATGACGTCGCCCGCCAGGGTGCCGATGCTGCGGCCCTTGCTGCGCAGCGAGACCACGATCGACCCGAAGTCGTGGGCGCCCGACCCGAAGATGGTGCCCAGGATCACCCACAGCAGCGCCGGTCCCCAGCCCCAGAACACGCCGATCGCCGGGCCGACGATGGGCGCGGCGCCCGCCACGGAGATGAAGTGGTGCGCGAGGACGATGTGCTTGTTGGTGGGGACGTAGTCCACGCCGTCCTGGAGCGTGTGCGCGGGCGTGGTGAAGGACGGGTCCAGGGCGTAGACCCGTTTGGCCAGGTAGGCCGAGTAGAAGCGGTACGCCAGCGCGAAGATCGCCAGGGTGCCGAGCAGTACTGCTACAGCGGGCATGGGGGTCTTCCTTCTTTCCGGTGTCAGGACCGGGTGGGCGGGGTCTGTGTGTGCTCTGTCCAGGCGGTTCGGGTACAGTCCCGAGAAATTAACATGAGTCACACATCACAGAAAAGGAAGTATGTGGAAGATTTCGCCACGGCCTGGCGGCGTTCGGCCGTCGGCGAGCTGTCCTGGGTGGCTCCGCGGGGGCTGCCGGTGAGCGTCCCGGTGGTGCCGCTGATGGACGGGGAGACGCCGTGCGCGGCCCTTCCGCTGGCCCACCTGGACCTGGTGGACGCGCTCGGCCCGCGCGCCGCGTTCAGCCTGACCGCGCCCGCGCCGGGGACGGGCACCGGTCTGGTGGGGACAGGATCGGTGGAGGTGCGGCTGGACCCGGGGGGCCGCCTGTTCGGCCGCGACCTGGTGGAGCAGGAGGCGGCCAAGCACCCGCCGACCCGGTTGCGCGCGGGGAGCCTGATGGCGCGCAAGGAGAACTGGTGGTGGATGGCGCGCGCCCTGGTGACCCTGACCGGGGCGGACCGGGTGGAGGCGGTGCGCAGGCGCGACCGCGCGCAGGACGCCCTGCTGGTGCGGGAGTGGAGCGCGGGCGCGGGCACGGTCCCCGGCGCGGACGTGCGCGTGGACGTGGTCACCGCGCGGGACTGGTCGGCCGGTCCGGGCCGGAGCGTGGAACTGTGGTCGCGCGACGGCGGCGACCTGTCCGGACGGGGCGGCCGGGCCCTGGTGATGGGGCACCAGGCCAGCCCCGACTTCGAGCGCTGGGAGCGCTGGACGCGCGCCGGAACGCTGTCGGGGCAGGTCCTGGCGGTCACCGAAGCCGACGGCGGCCCCGACGCGGATCCGCGGCCCTTCCGCCTGCTGGAGCGGCTGCGCAACCACCGCGAGGTGGAACGCGCCTGCCGCGCGGGAATCCGGACCGTGGAGAGCCGCCTGGGGTTCTGACCGCCGCTTCCACGGCGGCACGGAGCACGGCGCGGTCCCGCGGTGGCGGGCTCACAGCTCCAGGATGCGCTCAGCCTCCCTCCGGCCCGAGAGCAGGGCGCCGTGCACGGTGGCCGTGTGCTCGGTCTCGGTCGCCTCTCCTCCGAAGAACAGCCGTTCGCCGACCGGCTCGCCCAGCGCCACCCGGTCCTCGTCCCCCGATCCCACGGCGGTGAAGGAGAAGCTGCCCCGGGCGAACGGGTCGTCCATCCAGTGGGTGAGGTGGTGGCCGACGGGTTCGGGCACCTTGCGGAACAGGCCGCGCAGCGAGTCCATCGCGTGCCCGACCACGTCGGCCTCGTCCTTCTCCTCCAGGAACCGGGCCGCGTTGCCGCCGTTGCGGCAGACCAGGATCGGCGCCCCCATGACCCGCTGGCCCGCGTACCAGTGGAACCACGTCCCCTCCTCGGTCCCCAGGTGCACGAGGACCTCGGCGTCGCCCCAGAAGACGTCCTCGAAGCGCAGGAACAGCTTCTCCAGGCGGCCGCTGCCCAGGCGCTCGACGGCGCCGCCCTTGTCCTCGGGCAGCGCCGGGTCGAAGCCGACCCCTCCGGCCTTGAGCACGCCCAGGGGCAGGGTCACCAGGACCCGGTCGGCGGTCAGGGTCTCTTCCCCCCTGGGCGTGTCCACGCGCACGCCCGCGCCGTCCTCGTCGTGGAAGACCGACAGCACCGCGTGCTCCAGGCGCACGTCCAGTCCCCGAGCCAGGTGGTCGGTGACCTGGGCCATGCCGTCCGGGAAGACGACGTCGTCGCCGCTGAACTCGTGCAGGGCCGCCACCGCGGTGAAGGCGACCTCGTCGGCGTCGGCGCCGTGGTCGCCCTCCACGAGGCGGTGCACGATCTCGTTGGCGTCGCGGGCCCTGCCCCGCACCAGGTTGGCGTCGTAGAGGGCCTGTTTGATGCCCTCCTCCATCGACTCCTGCGGCGTGGCCCCGACGTTGTCCCAGTACATGTGCTCGTGCAGGAGGTTGACGTCCTCCATGTTGCGGCGGTGGCGGTCGAAGAGCAGCCTGCGGCCCTTGGGGTCGTAGGCGGTCTCGGTGGAGCGGTTGAACACGGTGGTGCTGACGCCGATCTCGCGGACCAGGCGCGCGAGGGGGTTGTTCTCCTCGCCGCGTATCCAGGAGGCGCCCACGTCGAGCGTGGCCGACGTGCCGTCCCACGCGCGCAGGGAGTGGATGCGCCCGCCCAGGCGGTCGCGGGCCTCCACGACGGTGACGCGCTCACCCTCCTCGACGAGCCGGTCGGCGGCGGCCAGCCCGGCGATGCCCGCGCCCACGACGATGGTGTGCCCGCGCCCGGGTTCGGCCTCGCGCCCGCGTGGCGGGGACGTCGTGGGCTCCTCCTCCCCGCCCCCGTCCCCGATGGTCTCCTCGCTGACGTCCCCCGGCTCAGTCATGTACCTCCCCCTTCGTGTCGGCGCACGACAGCGGTGCGCACGCGTCGTCCCCGGACCGTGTGTCCGGGGACGACTCCGGCCCCGTCCAGGCCCGGCCGGGCAGCCGGGTCAGGCGTTGGCGGGCGGCTCCCCCTCGTCGTCCTCCAGCTCGACCCGCTCGCGGCGGCGCTGGCCCTGGACGTGCTCGTCGCGGGTCACGTCGCGCTTGCGGACGTGGACCTCCTCGACGGGGACCTGCTCCTTGGAAACGACCGGGCGCTCCTCGTAGAGCGTGAAGGTCTCCTCGTCCTCGCTCATCTCCCGGGGCTCGCGCACCGCGGAGGGGTCGTCCACCGGGCGGCGCTCGACCTGGAGCTCGTCGTGGTGCAGCGGGACCGTCTCGTCGAACTGCTCGGTCTCCACGTACTTGTGCATGCGGGCGTGTCCGGCCTCGCGCCGCTCCACGCCGATGTCCACGCGCTCCTCCGAACGCGTCATCGAGATGTCGTCGCGCTCGTCCGCCATGGCGGCGTCGCGGTCGCGCGTGGCGGCGTCACCGGCCATGCCCCCCGCCATGCCTCCGGCGGCTCCTCCGGCCATGTCCTCCCGGCCGGTGGTCTGCGGCCCGGGTCCCCGGCCCATCGCGGTCTCCTCGCCCCGCATCGGGGGGCCGCCGTGCTGCGCGTAGTACTGGCGGACCGTCTGCTCCTCCTCGGGGGAGATGTGCCGGTCGGCGTCGATGTGCGGGGCGTCCTTGACGACGGACTTCTCGTAGGGGACCCGGATGTCCTCCTCCGCGGGCTGGGAGCCCTGGAGCGGGACGAGGGTCTCGTGCCTGCCGAACAGGCCGGTGTGCACGGACACCCAGCTCGGCTGGTCCGTGTTGTCGTCGAGGTAGACCTGGTTGATCTTGCCGACGTTCTGGCCCTCCCGATCGAGGACGTGGTGCCCGATCAGGTCTGCGGGTGTGCGATCGCGTGCCACGATGTCCCCCTGGTGGTTCGCGTGGTCGAGGGGCGGGTGCCCCAACGCTGTCCGCCCACCCCCTACCCGCCATGAGCTGCACGGACTAACGGCTCACCCAAGCCGCTAACGAGTCCGGGGAGAGTGTTGGCCGCGCCCTTGCCCGGGGCGGCCGGGAGTTGACGGACACGGGAGGTCAGGCCCCTCGGGGTCAAGCGTCCTTGGTGTCGGCGGTGGCCTCGGCTGGGACCGTTCCGGAGCGACGGGCCGTGGAGGGCACGTCCGTGGAGGGGGTGTTCGGGGCGGGGATGCCCTCTGCCGGGACGTCGGCGTGGGAGCGGCCGGTGGCGGGAGCCTCCGGGTCGCGGAGGTCGGGCACGGGACCGGCCAGGTACGCCTCCAGGACGGGTTGCGGGGGAAGCCTGTCCGCCAGCGCCCAGGCGAGCATGCGGTGCAGGCCGTCCAGGTGGGTCACCGCGTCCGTGCGTTCGAACCGCTCGTAGAAGGGGTGGTCGAGGGCGCACGAACTCAGGAACAGCGGCGCGTGGGCCGCTTCGGTGTGCCAGTCCAGCTTGTTCCAGCACACCGGGTTGCTGGCGGGGTACTCCCTGCGCCAGGCGGTGAGCGTGCCCAGGGCCTCGGCGACGGTCGCCCCGGCCGGTGGGACCAGTTCGCGTTCCCCGTACTCGCCCGTGTGCCAGGGCAGGAGCACGGACAGGACGTCCGCGCGGTCCAGGGCGACCCGGTGCCACGTCCCGCCGAGCTGGTGGGTGGCCAGGGTCAGGGCGCTCTCGGCGTACCTGTTGGTGGCACGGGAGATCTCGTCCTCCAACGGATGGGTGGCGCGGAAGCGCCGGAGGACGGCGTCGGGGGTGACGGGTTCGAGGATCTGCACGGGTTCGGTCCTCAGGTCGGCCCGCCGAGGAACGGGCGGCGGTCGCGGGGGTTCGGCGGTCACGGGGGCTGTGGGGCTCCGGAGATGACCACGGTCCGGTGGTCGCGGGGGTCGCCGCGGCCCACGCCCGTGGCGGCTACCGCTGCCCGGAGGATAGACGGCGAAAGCGCACCGGGAAAGGGACCGCGCACCGCGTCGACACCCTGGGAATTCAATTGAACACCCAGGGCTAGGATGCGGAGGTCCCGCCGTTCTCCCCGCCGCCCCGAGGTCCCCGTCCATGCGCACCGCCGCCACCCTCGCCGCCGCCGTCGGGCTCTCGCCGGGCCGACCGCCCGTCCTGGCGAGAGCCCGTGGACGGAGACGCCGCACGGGCGGACCTGCCGCCGCGTTCCACGGCCCGAGGAGAGGGACTGTCGGGAGCGTCCGCTAGAACGGGAACCCGTGTCCCCCGACACCAGTGTTCCCGACAGGAGAGGCCGCCCCATGAGCCACAGCCCCGGACGCCCCGAGGACCTGCCCCGCCCGGAGGTGCTGTGGGCCCGCGCGGGAGTGCTCGCCGCGCTGACGGCGGGGCTGGAGGACAACTTCGAAATCCTCTCCCTGGAGGACGGGGTGTTGCGCTACCACAACGGCGGCAGCAGCGACTGGTACCTGGCCTGGTGCGGTACCGAAGGTCGGGCCGTGATCGTCGGCTACGACCGCGACACCAGTGACACCACCCACGACGACAAGCGCCCGGTGGACCTGTTCGCCGAGGCGCCCGACTGGCTGCCCTGGGAGTGGATCGCCGCCCACGAGGCGCGCACGAACATCGGATTCGCCTACTGGTGGGACGGGCGTGCGTGGGCACGCGGCCTCTACCCCGACGACTGGGAGGACGACGGGCTGAGCCTGGACCGGTACGCATCGGTGGAGGCGGCCGTGGACGAGATCGTCGAGCGGGTCTTCGAGGGGTTCGCTCCCGAGGACGAGCACGGGAAGGCACTGCTGCCGGAGCCCGGTGCCGCCCTCATGCGGCGCGCGCAGGAGGGCACGGTGGACGCGGACTCGCTCGCGGCGGTGCTGAACATCCTCGACACCCAGTACATGGACGACGACGAGGACGAGGCGGATGACGCGGACGAGGGGAGCGAGGATGCCGGTGGGGGTGAAGAGGAGGACGAGGCTCGTCCCTGGGACGCCCATGCCGCGCTGGCGGCGGCCGAGCGGCTCGGGCTGACTCCGGGGTCGCGCCGCCCCCTCCTCCCCCTCGGCACGGCCAGGCCCGAGCGTCCTCCGCACCCGGTCATCAGCGAGAAGGCGTGGTCGCTGCTGGTGTGGGACGCGCTCCACCGGGAACCCGAGCGGGAACGCCCTCCGGTCCCGGAGACCGACGAACTGCTGCGGGTCCTGGCCCGGATTCGCGCTCTGGGCCTCACCCGGGGCAGCGAGGCCGTCGTGGAGTACACCTTCGGCGGGGACAGGGATGTCGTCGACGGGTCCGGCGCACGGTTCAAGGGCTACGACACGGAACTGATGGACGGCCTCAGGGCCTTGCGCGCGGCCGAGGACGTCGAAGGGCGCGGACGATGGCTGTATCTACGGCTGACCGTCTCCGAGGAGGGGCACGGCGCCCGGCGTCACTACGACCGCTGGCCGGAGGGAACCTCCTTCGTCGGCATGGACATGACGGGCTCGCTGTACCGGTTGCGGGAGGAGGCTCCCCGCAGGGCACCGGAATGGCGGCCCGCGTGGGCGGAGTTGGTGGGTGAGGGGGTCCTCGTGCGTCCGCCCGCCCCGGCGCCGTCCGAGCGGCCGGGCCGTCCGGTCGCCGCCCTGGACGAGGAGGGGCAGCGCGCCCTGCTCGGGGAGATCGCGGAGCTCCTGCCCCGGCCGCGGGGCTGGCGGAAGGCCGTACTGGACGCCCGGTTCCTGGCCGGATACGAACGGCTGCGGGTGGGCGTGGCCCTGGAGGACGGGACCGTGTACGAGGAACACGGGCACTACCGGCTTCCATACCTGGTGCGGACCCTGCGGGCGGGCATGTACCGGCCCGGTCGGGGCACCTGGTTCGGCCTCCGGTACACCGTGGGCCGGGACGGAAGCCGGGTGGAGGCCGACCGCGACTCCGAGCCCGCCTTCGACATGGCGCCGCTGGACTTCGACTACGCCCTGGACCAGGCGTACTTCCCGCGTTCGCGGGAGCACGTACCCGCGTGGCTGGCGGAGCGGCTGGCCGCAGCGCGCGGCTGAGCGCCGGACGGGTCCGGGCCGCTGGGGGTGGGCGACGCCGGGGCCCCAGGGGGTCGGGCCCCGGCGTCACGCGTGGTCAGCAGGTCTGGTCGCTGCTGTTCTGGAAGGTGACGTCGCGGACGGTCAGGTTCGCCGAGCACGGGTTCTCGACGAGCGAGGTGTTGGCCAGTGTCAGGTTCTGGAACGTGATGTCGGAGGTGTTGGCGAACTCCGAGCGGGCCGCGATCCGGACGCTGCCCGGACCGGCGATCGTGCCCCCGGAGAAGGTGACGTTGTGGCAGTTCTCGACCAGTACCGCGTTGTTGCCGGTCTGGGCGATGTCCACGCGGTCGATGACCGCGCCGCCGCTCTCGGAGACGCAGAAGACCCCCCGGCCGCCGCCGCGGGCGCGGACCTCGCCGACCCGGATGTTGGTCGGGTGGTCGCTGCCGACGCGCCCGTTGCGGTTGGCCATGCGGAAGGCCGCGTAGCCGGTTCCGGTTCCGGCCCCCTCGGCGTCGACCAGGTCGACCGTGGCGTTGACGGTGTTGTTGAGCAGCAGGCCCGAGTAGCCGGTGTCGCGGGCCGTGACGGTGCCGATGTCCAGGCCGTCGACGCTGTAGGTCTCCACGCCGTGGTTGTCGGTGCCCGACACGTACACGTCGTCGATGCTGATGTCGCGCGTGGTGCGGTTGGCGTCGCTGCCCCGGCTGTCGATGCGCATGCCCAGGCCACTGGACAGGCGCAGGTCGATCTGGCCGAAGTGGACGTCCTGCGAGCCGCGCACGAAGACGCCGAAGTACGGCGAGCCGGTCACGGACAGGTGGGGGACGGAGACGTTCTGGGCGTTGCGGATCCGGACGGCGGCGTGGTCGGCGCCCACCGATCCGGACACGTGGACGGTGCCGCAGACCTCCAGTGAGGTGTGGCTGGGCAGGTCGAGTGAGGTGTTGGCGGGCATGGAGCCGGAGCCGCGCACCACCACGCGCTGCTGGGAGGTGCGGCCGGAGTCGAGGCTGCCGACGGCCGCGCGCATGGCGGCGAGCATGTCGCCGCCGGTGTAGACGGTGCTGCCGCCGTTGCGGGCGGTCCAGGTGGAGCCGTTCTGGACGGCCTCGGCGTGGTGGGAACCGCTGCCGCAGTCACCGTCTCCCCCGCCTCCGCCACCGCCCGTGTCGTCCACGCGGACCAGGTCCCAGACCTGGTTGGCGCCGCCGAGGGAGTCGTACTGCGACAGGCGGTCGCCCGGGGTGGTGCTCCACTCCCAGGCCTCCAGGGCCTTGCCGCTGAGGCGGTTGACCAGCTGGACGCCGCTGCCGGTGTCGACGGGGCGCCACTGCTGGTTGGCGCCGCCGGTGTCGGTGAACTGGCGGATCTCGGCGCCGTTGGCGGTGGAGTGCTCCCAGACGTCGATGGCCTTACCGCTGTTGCGGTTGACGAGGCGGTAGTAGCCGTCGCCGGACGACACGAAGCGGAACTGCTGCCAGGGGCGGTCGGTGCGTTCCCACTGGATGATCCGGGCGCCGTCCTGGGTTCCGGCGCTCTCGACGTCGGCGACCAGGCCGCTGTGCTGGTTGCGCAGGACGTAGTAGGCGCCGGTGTCGATGTCGGCGGCCAGGGCGGGGGTGACGGCGGCGGCGGAGAGGCCGCTCGTGCAGAGCACGACGGCCAGGGCGGAGTACAGGAGCCTTCGCAGGCGCGACGGGTGCGACGGGCGCGAGCGGGGTCTGCGGGAGGGCGGGGAGGACGGCGGCGCGGTTCGGGCCGCGCCGGGGGAACCGGGGCGTGGGGGGTTGATGGGCACTGCTGCTCCTCTGTGCGACTCCGGACGGCGGTGTCCGGAAGGAGTGGGGGGTTGGGGAGCGCTCCCATGCAACGGGAAGTTAACACGAAAAACGTTTTTACGGTAGCCGTGCGACTACGGTCTGAAAGGGACGGAGTCCCGGGGGTGGAGGACACGCCTGGTTGTGGCATCAGACCCCGAGACGGCAATCAGCAGATGGGCCTGTGCCGCGTAGACGGCCGGGAAGCATCCGTGCCCGCGTTCCCCCGAGGAGAAGGCACCGGATGGGCGAACCGTTCGCACTGCCGGGGCTGTCCGGGGCGGCGAACGCCGAGGTCGCCCGGTTGGAGCTTCAGCGCCCGGAGCTGTGTCCGGGGCGCGTCCGCGAGGCGTTCGACTCCTGGGAGCGGTTCGTGCGCGGCCCGTACCGGCGGCTGTGGGACCACGAGCAGCAGGGCTGCGGGGCTCCGAGTTGTTGTGACGATCTCCGGGAAACGCGTGGCCTGTTGGACGCCGTGGCGTACCGGATGACCCCGTACCGAGCCCGCGAGCTGCGCGCTCTCCTCCGCGAACTCGACGGCCTTCACTGAGGCCCGGAGCGCAGTCGCAAGCGGACGGCGATGAGGTGTACGGCCGCGACCCCGGTCCGCGCACCTACCTGGAGAAAGGAACGGAAAAGCAGGATCACCCTTTTTTCAATAATCTTCCCTTTTGTTGCGCATCGCCGCTTTTATCAGCTCCCCGAAGAAGGAGAGGGAGCCAGTTTCGCGTTCTTCTGGAAACACACCCCGGAATGACCGTAGAATGCGGGAAGTCCCGAAGAACCCTGCTCCGGACCGCCGTGGACCCGCACCGGTGCCCGCGAGGCGTGACCGACGGGAGAACCGTGTCCAGCACAGGCGGCGACCAGGAAAACGTTGTTCAGATACACGGGCGACCTCCGCACGAGAGCGGCCGGACCGGACACACGACGTACAACTCCTTCGTCGGCGACGCCGAGTTCGTCATCCAGGTCGGTCAGCACCACGGCGACATCGTGCACACACACGTCGCCGCACGGGAGCCCTCGCCCACCGAGCGAGCCGCCGACGCGCTGGCGGAGGCCGTCTACCGCCAGTGGCGCGACGAGGCCAACCTCTGGGAGCGGGGAACGCCGAACACGGTGGCCGTCCGCTGGAGGGCGCGCACGCGCGGCGCGGACCACGAGGAGAACACCGGCGGGACCGTCGACGGGCGCGGGGACCGGCTCGGCGGGCTCGTCAACGGGTTCCGCGGACTGGCCAGGCGCCGGATGGCCGTCCTCGGCGACGCGGGATCGGGAAAGACCACCCTGGCCATCCACCTGACGATGGAGCTGGTCCTGCTCCGGCGCGACACCGAGGACAGGGAACGAGGCCGAACGGAGCCCGTCCCCGTCCTGCTGTCGCTGACCTCCTGGGATCCGGACAGGGAGCACTTCAACGGCTGGCTCGCGCGACGCATCGCGGCCGACTACCCAGGGCTTCCCCGGATCGGCCGGCGCCATCCCGCGCGCGAACTCTGCCGGGCCGGAGCCGTGCTCCCCGTCCTGGACGGCCTGGACGAGGTTCCCCCCGAGCGGCGGTCCGCCGTGGTGCGCGGCCTGAACCGGGCCCTGCACCGCGACGCCCAACTCGTCCTCACGTCCCGCACGCGGGAGTTCGACGCGCTCTCCCCGGAGTCGGTCCTGGCCTCCACCGCCGTGATCGAGGCTCAGCCGGTCGCGGCGGAGGACGCCCACGTCTTCCTCCGCAGGGCCGTTCCGCCGGAGGCCGTCAGGCGCTGGGCCCCCCTGCTCGCGGAGCTCGAAGCCCACCCCTCCGGGAAAGTGGCCGCCGCCCTGTCGTCACCGCTGACGCTGTGGCTGGCGAACCGGGTCTACGCGTCTCCCTCCTCCGATCCGGGCGAGCTCCTCGACCCCGCACGCTTCCCCACACGGCGGGCCGTCGAGGACCATCTGCTCGACCGCGTCGTCCCGACGGTGTTCACCGGCGAGGTACCGGACGAGGACGGTTGGCACCCACCGCGCCGTTGGAAACCGTGGAACGCGCTGCACTACCTGCGTTTCCTCGCGCGGCACCTGTCACGGCGGGAGACGGTGGAGCTCGCCTGGTGGCGGCTGCACCTCGCCGATGCCCCGCGGGTGCTGCTGGTTCCGGCGCTGATCACCGTCGCCCTCGCGGTCTGGGCGGCGGGATCCCTGCTGGGGACGCTGGCCGAGGCGGACTCCTCCGCGCTCTGGGGCCCCCTCGCATCCCTGACCGTGTCGAACGGGACCGCCTTCGGTCTGGTCTGCTCCGTCATGATCAACCAGGTGACGCGGTTGTGGTTCGGCTACCGTTCCGAAGAGCCCCGACGGAGAGCAGCCCTCACCCGGCCCTTCGCGGCCCTGCGCTCCGCGGTGGTCTCCTCCACTGTGCCGCGGATGATCGTGGTCGGAGTCCTCACGGCGGTTCTGACGACGGTTCTGGCGGCACCGGTCGCCGTGTTCTCCCTCGCCGAGGCCACGACCCTGGCCTGCTGCCTGTTCCTGGCCACGGCGCTCGCGATCCTCTTCACGGCCCCGTCCGCCCACGAGGAGAACGTCGTCGACCCGGACGGGCTACTGGCCTCCGAACGACGGGCGGTCCTGCTCTCGGTCGGTGTGATCGCCCCACTGCTGGGCGGTGCCACGGCGATGACCTCCGGTCTCCACGCCGGGGCCGCCACGTGGCTGGCGTCGGCGGCGGCGCTGACCTCGCTCAGCCCGTGGGGGCGCTGGCTGCTGGCAAGGGCCTCCCTGGCGGCCACGCTGAGAACGCCTCCCGCGTTGATGGCCTTTCTGAGGGACGCGCGCAGGGTCGGGATCCTGCGCGGGGTCGGCGGTGTCTACCAGTTCCGCAGCACACGGCTGCAGGAACGGCTGGCGGCCGCGGGCGGCCGTTCCGCGTCGCCGCACCGTCGGGCTCCGCGTTTGCTCCCCGAGAGCGCGGTGACCCCTCTGCGCGGTGGCGGGATCGCCGTCAGGGTCAAGAGGCGCAACGTCAACCTGGCGCCCCTCGCGATGGCCGTGCCCGCCTCCGCGGTCTGGACCTTCCAGATGCTCGCCCGTGAAGGGCCGGCGGCGGTGCCGTACGTGTGGGCGCCCTCCCTGTTGTTCCTGGTGTTCTCCGGTCTGGTCGTCGTCCTGATGTACGTCTCACCGCGTACCCCGGTGGGCGTCTACGCCACCCCCGGATTCCTCCATCTCACCGAGGGCGGGCGCTCGGTCCGCCTCGCGTGGGAGGAGATCGACGAGGTGGCCGTGCGGCGCACGCGCAAGTTCGGCTTCGACACCCGGCTGCACGGTGTCCACGTGCGGTTGACGCCCCATGCCGCGGCCTTTCCGAGGAGGCTGCGCAGTGACGGCGACTGGTACGTCCTGTACGAGATGGGGCTGGACCGTGTCCCGCCGGTCCAACTCGACCTGGCCCTGCGCCGGTACGGACGGGGACGCTGGCGTCCGCCCGCTCTTCCGGAGGAGTGGGAGAGGTACTACGCGCAGCTGCTCAGCATGCCCGTCCACGACCTGGCGGGTGACGGCGTCGGGGCGGCCGCGGAGTCCACGGCGCACGGTCCACGCCAGTCGTCGGAGGCCGGCTCCGTGCGCTCCGGGGATGACGACGTGAGCCCCGGGGCCGCCTCGTGTCTGGGTGTCGTCGCCCTGGTGCTGATCGGTGCGGCCACGGTTCCGCTCCTGTGGGGCCGGGTCACCGCGGGGGACTTCCCCGGCGCGGCGCCTTGGGCCTGGGCCGCCGCCCTGGTCGGTGTGCTGCTGCTCTGCGCGGGTGTCTCGTTCTCCTCAGAACTGACCAGGGCGCTCTGGCTCCTGACGCCCTCATCGCTCCTGCTCCTGTACGGTTCCGCCGCGCTCGTCCTGCCGCCGACCCCGTTCACGTGGTCGGGCGTGCTCATGATGGTCGTGAGTGGTTTCGGTCTGCTGCTCTGCTCCGGCAGCCTCGCTCAGGGCCCGGATCCCCGTACGGGCACACGCCTGTTCCAACTCACCGCCACCGCCGTGATGGTCACCGGTTACGCCGCGATCCCCTCCGCCGTGCTGTCGTCCGGTGCGGCCGCCTTCTTCTCGTGGGTCACCGTCCTCCTGCTCGTCTGCGCTGGCGGCGGAGCCGCGTACCACCGCGTGACCACGTTCAGTGGTAACGCTGACGTCCCTCCCCCCGAACCACCCCCCACGTGGCTCACCCCGCTCTGGTACCTGGCCCTGGCCGTGCTCCTGACGGGCTGCGCCGTCTACGCGGCCCTGGTCGGCGCGAGCGTGTTCTCCTGGGTCGTCGCCCTCGTCACGCTCCTCGCGGTGTTCAGCTCCCTGTCCCGGAGCGCGGAGACCCTGGCCTCCGTACGCCGGGCCTCGCTCGGGTAGTGCCCTTCGCGCCGACCGCGCGGTGCGGTGGCCTCGGGCCGTGAACGAGGTCCTGTCCCGACGGAGAACGGTGTTCGGTCACCACCCCTCGGCAGGGTTCCTGCCCGCCCTCCTCGGACGTCGCCTGGTCGATGTCGGCCTGGCTGCCGAACTCCTCCTCCTGGAAGGTTTCGTGCGCCTGCCCACCGATCCCGACACCGGTGAGTGGGGCCGCATGGACCTGACCCGTCTGGAGGCCCTGCGGGACTCCCAGCCGGACGGTCCGGTGAACGTCGTCGAGCGCGACCTGGCCTGGCGCCCGGCCGCGCCCGTGAGTGCGTCCCGAACCTGGAGTAGTACCCACGCACCCGAGGACAGCGAACGCCGCAGCCCCTCCCGGGCTGCGGCGTTCCATCCCGCTTCCGCCCATCTGACCATCAAGGACCTAGCGATGCGGTCTGCCGGAAGCACCGAACCACTTCTACAGCTCTTCCGGCTCCTCTTCCCCTGATGCCTCAACGCGGCGAACCTCTTCCGCGAGTTCGACCAGATTGATCTCACCCTGGCCATACTGGACATACCAGTACCTGGTCCCCTGAAGAGCCCGAACGAGTTCGTCCGCATCGGACTCCCTCAGGATGTGCTGGACAAGACCGGTCGCGGAGTAACGACGTCCGTCGAACTCCCAGCGAATGCACTTGTTCCCGCCTCGCGCGACCCATGTGGCTAGTCCTCTCCGGGGATCCTCCTCCACCCACGGGACCAGGACGCGACGCTCTTCGGCTGTGTCCCCCCACAACTCGAGCCTGGCGCCATCGGGGATGCGCCCGCTCCGATGCAGCACGGTAACGGCGTTCTCGGAGCGTTTTCTCGGCTGGTCCTCCTCCCTGAGGACCACGGGTTCGGTGCCGTTGAGACCGGCATACACGTGAGCGGCCAGCACACGGCATCGGTCCGGGTTCTTGAGCGTGGCCACAGGCATGCTGTAGAGCTCGCCATGGTGGTGGATCACCAAGTCAAGGACTCGAGGTGCCAGCTCTTCCGCCTCCGACAGGACCGCTTCCCACTCCTGCCCCAAGGAGCTGTCGGAAGCCCACCGTTCCCGCAACTGCTGGAAGACCACGTGCGCGCAGAGCGACACGCCGTGTTCGGCGATCAGCGCGGCCTTGTCGGCGCGGTTCTCACGCTCGCGGGCCAGCCTCTTACGGATGACACGCAGCAGACAGACCTGCTTCCATACCGTCTCAGCCTTCAGGGTTCCCCCGAAAAGACGCCGGTAGAGACCGTCCGCCTCGGTGTCCCAGAGGGCTTCGGGGTCCTTCCTCGCATGAGCCGTCACACCGGCGTCCTCGTCGGCGCAGGCAAGCGCCTCGGCCGCCTCGCTCACCAGACAGCCCGCGTCCTCGGTGGCGGGCGGAGCGCTTCCCCGCTGGAGCACGTACTCCTTGTTGAGGTGATCAAGGAAGTCCATGGCCAGACGCTGCTGTTTTTCGTCCAAGGCCACGTAGTCCTGGAGAACCATGGCGTTCTGGGTGTTCATCGCCCTGGTCACTGTGGCGCCGAAGCCCTCAGGGCTTCCTTCGAGACAGATGATCTTGATGCCGACGGTGGCATTGGCCACCTGCTCAGGACTCGTCTCCATGGCCCGCGCGATGGACGCGATCGTCTGAGCACCGTTGACCACCTGGACACCACGCAGTTCGAGAACACCACCGGCGTTCATACGCGCCCCAGGGGCGGGATCAACGGTGTCACACAGCACCGCGACCCCGTTGTTGTGGTAGAAGAAATCTTCGGGCGTCTCCAGCAGGGTGTTGACGATCCTGCTGTTGACTGTCGTCGTGCCCAGGGGACGGCGCACGTTCTCGTCGAAGAGGCGAGTGCCGTACCTGCGGAACCAGGCAGCCAGCTCGGTGGCTGGAAGGGTGCCGTAATAGGCCTCCTGCGGTCCCTTCTCGTCACGCACGAAGGAATCAAGCCGAGGCTTGACCCGGATGTCGGAACTCGACCAAGCGCGTTCGTACATCTCCTCGATGTCTTCGAGGTAGCGGACGCGCAGATCAACCACCCCCGGGCCACCCATCTCATCACGCAACTCCTCGAGAAGCTTGATGACGGAGCCGTCCAAGGGCTTGTCCTTCCACCGCATGACCGTAAGCATCAGAATGACCGGTGCACGCGGGGTCTGAAGCACCTTGTGAACATGGTCGGCGTGCGGTCGCATACGCGCGTTGAACTCGTCGAATCTACCGTTGTGCAGATAGACGATCCCGCGTCGGAGCCTGTCCACATCGCCTTGACGAAATTTTCCAGAGGCGTCGTCGCTCCATTTCGACTGGTTGATCAGGAGAGTGGGAACCTCTGGACGCTCGTCGACACCGATCGAGTCGATCCCCCAGTCCTCTCCTCCGTCAGTCACCAAGGCCGCGGCCTCCTCGGCCGTACACCCAAGCGTGTCAGACACCGCGAGAGCCGCCAGCGCTCGGCTCAGAAGCATCTGTTCCCTGTCCGTCGGTTTCGTGCGTTGGGGGACATCGCTCATATCGATGAGATCCGCGTAGGTGCGCAGCAGGAAGTTCCGGATGCGATTGACAGGAAGAGGGATGAGCTTACTGTTCACACCAAACGAGCGTAATGCCCGTGGCGACGAAGCGGTTCCGCTTCCACCAGGTACAGGAGCCCCTGAACACGGGGAAGCAGGGTTCCGCTCATCCAACCGTCGTGCGAAGAGACGTGGTGAACTGGAAAGCATGGAAGAGGAGAACGAACGCGGTGATCCGGAGGAGGCCGTCCAGGCGCGCGCTCTGTGTGACGCGCTCACCGCAGCGGACATCAAACGGCTCGTGCGCGCGTCTCATGAGGGCGACGGGGACGAAGTGGAGCAGATACGGAGAAGGTACGTGGGCGGGTAGGCCGAAGATGGCCACAAGCCCTACGGGACAGGGCTTTCGTGTTAGCTTCGAGGTCCGAGGAACGTTCCTGAGAGGCCCGAACGGAGAGCCATGGAACTGGAACTGCTCGCCAAGGACGACAAGTCAGCCGACAGGGGATGTCCCTCCGTCTATCTCAGCGACACGGGCGACTTCGTCGTCCAGGGCGCTGGTCTCGATGACGCCGACTTCGCGAAGCTGGCCGACCCCCTGCCCGGTGAGACCGCGGTCCGCATCTCCCCCGAGATCGTCCTCGCAGCCGTCGAGCGTTACCAGCGGAGGAACGTGTGATCCCTGAGGACAGTGGGTCACGACCCCTCAGCGAGGAGGAGTTCGACCGTTTCTTCGAGGAGTGCCGCCACACGGCCTTCCGACTGGAGACCCTCCAGGTCTACGACGTCGGCTATGAGGAAGAGGCGTTCCGCCGCTTCCTGTCCGATGGGGTAGTGATGACGACCGGTTCCCACGAGAATTGGGCCCGCGTCGTCGGCAGCGGGCGACGGTTCCGCCGTGTCCACGTCGTCGTCGAACCTCTGACGGACTACCTGAGGTTCGAGTCCGTGTGGGGCTACCGCTCCAACGTCAAGGCGGGAGAGGACGTCAACATCCTGCCCGTGAGCGGGGGTTCCTGGCCCGAGGGCATTCCCCGGTCCGACTACTGGCTGTTCGACTCCGAGCAACTGGTGAGGATGAACTACGCGCCCGACGGCACCATGCTCGCTCCCGAACTGGTGACCGAGCCCGAGCAGGTCGTGCGGGCCAACGCGGTACGTGACCGGGCCCTGCACCTGTCCATCCCTTTCTCCGAGTACGAGAAGCGTTTCGACGCTGACATGCGACCCCTGTGACAGACACCGAAAACCACCGGACCGCGAACGCCGTGTACGGCAGCCCTTCGGCAATGGTGCAGGCGGGCGTCGTACACGGCGACGTCCACATCGTCTCCGCATCCGCCAGGTCCGCCGCCGTGCCGCGCCAGCTACCACTGGCGGTCACCGGCTTCGTGGACCGTACGGCTCACCTGCGACGGCTGGACGCGCTGGCGGCCGAGACTGAAACGGGTGTCCCGGTCGCGGTACTGGCCGGGCCTCCGGGCGTTGGCAAGACCGCGCTGGCCGTCCACTGGGCGCACGGGGCACGGGACCTCTTCCCCGACGGGGATCTGTACACCAGCGTGCACGGGCACGCTCCCGGCCCGCGTGCCGAGGCCTCACAAGCGCTCGACGCGATCCTGCGTGCTCTCGGCGTTCCGCCCGAGCGCATCCCCCTGGACCTGGACGGCCGCTCGGCCCTCTACCGCTCCGAGGTCGATGGCAAGCGTCTCCTGGTCGTCATCGACGACGTGCTTAATCCTGCGCAGGTCCGCCCCCTGTTGCCCGCCTCGCCCGGCTGCATGGTCATGGTCACCAGCCGGAGCACCCTGCCTGGGCTGATCGCACGCGAGGGTGCCCGGCGTCTCGCTCTGGACGTCCTGCCCATGGCCGACTCGGTCACCCTGCTGCGGAGCACGGTCGGCCCCCGCGTGGACTCCGAACCGCGTGCGGCTCACAAACTGGTCGAGCACTGCGCCCGTCTCCCCCTGGCCCTGCGGGTGGCCGCCGAGCGGCTGCTCGACCGGCCGGACGCGGCGCTGAGCGACCTGGTGCGCGAACTGGCCGCCGAAGAGTCCCGTCTGGACGCTCTTGCCGAGGAGGACGAGTTGACTGACCTGCGCGCCGTGATGGCGGCTTCCTACCAGGCCCTGGACACCGACACCGCCCGCTTCTTCCGGCGCCTGGGCCTGCACCCGGGTGCGGAGTTCTCCCCCGGGGCCGCCGCCACGCTCGCCGGTGTTGCGGGGACCGAAGCTCGAAGGCTCCTGGACCGCCTCGTCCGGGCGAACCTCGTGGAGCGCCCGCGCGAGGACCGCTACCGGCTGCATGACCTGGTTCGCCTGTACGCGGTCGAGCGGGTCCGCGCTGAGGAGGAACCGGAGGCGACGAGCGAGGCCGTCGGGCGGGTGGCGCGGTGGTACACGCACGCCGCCGCACAGGCCCAACGCGTGGAACATCCGAACTTCCCCGTCGTTCCGGGCGACGGGCAACCCGGGGAGCTGCCCGGCTTCGGCTCCGTGGCCGAGGCGCTGACCTGGTTCGAGACCGAGCGCGCGAACCTTCTGACCGTGGTGCGGGCAGCCCTGGACCACGGCCACCACGACACCGCATGGCGGTTGCCCGCGAGCGTTTACGGATTGTTCGAACTACACCGGCACTGGCACGAGTGGCGCGACCTGCACGCGGTCGGTCTCCGGGCGGCCGAGAGCGCGGGCTCTTCCTTCGGATCGGCCCGCAACCACCTGGGCATGGGCGACGCCCAGTGGCTGCTGGGCGACCTGGACGCGGCCGTGCGGCACTACGGGTCCGCTCTGGAAGCCAACCGCGAGGCCGGTAACCCGTGGGTGGAGGGCTTCGCGCTGCGCCAACTGGGAGTGGTGGCTTGGGAGCGCGGCGAGCGCGACGGAACCGCCGTCGAACACGTCGAGCGGGCCATCGCGGTCTTCCGCGAGGCGGGCGAGCGGCGCGGTGAGGCGATGGGACTGCTCAGCCTGGCCGACTTCGGCGCGGACCTGGGGCGGTTCGACGAGGCGCTCGACCACTGCCGTGCGGCGGTCGGAGTGTTCGACGACATCGGTGACGTGTGGAGCGTGGCCTGGGCCCGCTGCACCCTGGGCCGGATCCTCACCGGTTCGGGGCGTGCCGCCGAGGCCGTAGCGGAGTACCGGGCAGCCGTCCGGGTCTTCGAGGAGCGCGGCGACGCCTCCAGCCGAGCGGTCGCACTGCTGGGGATGGGGGAAGCCCACGCCGAGCTAAACAACGCGGCCGAGGCCCGGGAGGCGTGGAACGCGGCCCTGGAGTACCTGCGCGACCACGACGACCCCCGCGCCGAGGAGGTCGGGGAACACCTGGACCGCCTCACCGCCGACGGCTGAGGACCGCGCGTAGGGGAGCCGCGCCA
>NZ_CBDRFA010000111.1:0-25121 GCF_965343085.1 Nocardiopsis synnemataformans
TCCGCGTACTCGGGGTGTTCCGGCTCCGTCCTCCTCGGCCGCGCGTGCCGGGGACCGTAGCTCGGGGCCTCGAACCCCTCCGATGCCCCGGGCACCCCTGGCACCCCTGGTGCCTCCGGCGTCCCGGGCTCCTCCTGGGTCCGCGCCGTCTCGGCCGCTTCCCGGGGCGCGGCGAGCATCGCGGTGAACGCGTCGTGCTCCCCGGCCAGCGTCCACCGCAGCAGGGCGCCCAGACTGGGGTCGGCCCGGCCCTCCCCGTCGGTGACGGCCGAGGTCAGGAACACCCGTGCCTCCCCGAAGTCGGCCTCGGCGTCCCGCAGCAGGTTCCCCAGTCCCAGGGTCCGCTCCGCCCACGCGCGCGCGTCGGACCCCCCGGGCGCGATGGCCGTGCCCCGCACCAGGTCGCCGCGCGTGACCACCACCGCGAGGCGGGCCTGGCGCAACCCCCGCCCGCCCCGGCGCCGGGCCAGCATCCGGTACTGGCGCCGGATCTCGTCGCGCACCGCCCCGTAGGCCAGTTCCGGATCGCGGGTGTGCGACCGGTCCCCGGCCAGCCGGGCCCTCTCCCGCGAGGTCAGTGAACGCCACACCGACTCGATCCCCAGCGGGTCCACCGCCAGCACGAACGTCGTCGCCCGGCCCAGGTAGGCCAGCTCCTCGACGGTCGCCGACCGGTTGAACCGCTCGCCCGCCGCGTCGAACAGCTGCATGAGCAGGGTTCTGCCGCTCGCGCCCACCCGCACCGTCAGCCCCCGCACCTCGCGGCCCGGGGGAGTGGGCGCGGTCCGGGACCCGGCCGCGAGCACCCGCTCACCGTCCCGCAGCCGCCGCACCGTCTCCTCGCCCACCGGCTCCACGTACGCCTCCGGCGCCTGGCGCGCGGCCTGCGCCAGCGCCAGGTTCATCCCGGTCACCAGCCGCGTCTTTCCCGCGCCCGTGCCCCCGAACAGCGGCAGCACGAACTCCCTGGCCTCGCCCGGACGGTGCTCCAGGCCCCGGTCGCAGTGCGGACACCGCGCCTCCAGGTCGGCCGAACCCAGCAGGAGCAGCGTGGGCAGACGCGCCCCGCACAGGCACTCCCGGCGCCACAGCCCCCGCCCGCCGGGGCGGATGGCGCCGTGCCGCCGACCGCAGCGCGCGCACAGGTACGCCGGGTAACCCAGCCGCAGGAAGCATCCCGGGCACACCATGCGGATCCGGCGCACCAGCAGCAGCCCCGAGTCCGCGAGCCGCAGCGCGCCGACGACGGTCCACGCCGCGGCCAGGTAGAGGCCCACCACCAGGGCGTGGACCAGGAACTGCGGCAGCAGGAACACGCTCCACGGCGCCGCGACGCCCCAGCTGTGCCCCACCACCGCGCGTAGGTCCCACCAGGCCGGACCGCCGTGGTAGGCGCGGTGCGCGGGGTCGTCCCGGGTACCCGGCAGCGGCTCGTCCGGGTGGTCGCCGCCCCACATCACCTCGCGCACACGGCGCAGGTAGGAGGCCACCAGCACACACCACCCGACGAGGAGGACGGCGCCTCCCCCGAGCACCACGGCGCTCACCAGTCCCGCGAGCAGCCACCACCGCAGCAGGTAGACGACCACCAGGCCGAGGCCGACGCCGACGGCGACCAGGAGCGCCGCTCCGATCTGCGCGCCGCCGTCGTCGTCGCGCCGCGACCGCGCCGCAAGCCTCGTGGGAGCCGCCCGCTTCAGTGCCGACCGTCCCGTGTCCGCGGCCCGCCCCGTGGAGGCCGTCCGCTTTGGCGCTGACCGCCCCGTGACCGCCGTCCTGCTCATGAGCGCCGCTCGCCCGACCGAGAGCCCAGCCCGAGGAACCCGCGCCTGCGCGGTTCGCGCGAGCGCTGCGCCCACTCGTCGAAACCCGCCGCCGACTCACGCGGCAGCTGTCTGCGCATCCTCGCCAGGTGGCGCCGCCGCCACCCGCCCACGGCCGGTGCGAGCACCGACGCGTCCAGGCTCCCGGCCCGCCCGTGCCCGGCCAGGACCCGGTGCCTCGTCGCCCGGTACACCAGGGCGGCCGTGGCCGTGTCCGGGCGGTCGTCGGCCAGCCGGGCCGACACCGCCTCGCCGTAGGCCTCGAACACCTCCGCCGGGCAGTCCCGTAGGGCCTCGGCCAACAGCGAGCACTGACACCACCCCAGCAGCACGCGTACCACCAGCCGCCAGGCCACCTCCTCCACCGCCGGATGGGTCCCCCGGACGGTCGCGTACACGGCGGCGAGCCGGTCGTGCGCCCGGTCCTCACCGGCCGCACGCAGCGCGACCAGGGACGGGCGGACCTCCGACCACTCCATGACGACCCGTCGGCCGGTCTCGGGAAGCCGGGTCCGCAGCCAGTGCCGGGACACCTCGTCCACCAGTTCCCGCCACGTCCGCTCCTGGCCCGCCTCGGGCGGCGCTGTCATCGCCTCGGTCACCCAGCCGCCCACCCCCGGCGCGACCAGGACCCCGGGCCGCAGCACGCGCAGGACCAGCAGGGCGGCCCGCGGTCCGTGCCCGGGGCCCCACACGTCGGTGAGCAGGTCCTCGTCCAGGTCGTGCGCGGCGAGTCCGACGGCACCGACCGCCCGGCCCTCCCGACGCACGGACACCAGGTACGACAGCAGCCCCGGAAGATCGTTCCGGTTGTCGGTGGCCAGCAGCCGCAGTTCGCGCAGCAGGGCGCTGGACCCGTCGCGGTCGTCGGCGAACAGGGCGCCGACCGGCCCGGCCGCGAGGGCCGACAGCTGCTCGCGGGGCAGCGCGGCCAGGCGCGCGGCCGCGCCCCGGCGTACCCCGGGGTGGGCGGCGACCAGGGCGCGCGCCTCCGGGGCGGGCAGGTGCGAGGCGGTCAGCAGCGGGGCGAGCACCCCGCCGCCGTACCGTTCCATGCTCTCCTCGGAGGGCAGCAGACCGCTGGCCCGGGCCCAGCGCAGCAGCACCACCGCCCGGTCGGGGGCGAGCTCGCCGCACTCGCCGTCCAACAGGGCGGCGACCCGTTCCCGCGCCGTCCCGCGCACCGACTCCGTGCGCATCGGCGCCACCGCGGGGGTGCCCCCGCCCGCGGCGATGTCGTCCAGGGAGCGGCGGACCATCACGCGTTCGAGCCGCTCGGTGGTTCCGTCCGCACCGCCCAGCCGGTGCGCCACCCGCTGCAACCCGGCCAGGTCGGCCGGGTCCAGGACTCCCGACGACGGCTCCGTGAGCAGACCGGTGCCGCTGGGCGAGCCGTTCCGTCCCCCTGCGGACAAACCGCCCTGTTCCCCGCTGGGCGCTCCGTTCCGGTTACCTCGGGACACCCCGCCGCGGTCTCCTCCGGGTGCCGCGTCCCGTTCCCCGCCCGACGGCCGGACCGCACCGGCGTCGAGCGCCGTGACCGTTCCGCGGGCCCCTCCGGGCCTCGCGCCGACTGCGCCCACCAGTCTCCTGTCCGGCCTCCGTTCGCTGACCCCCGCCCCGGCACGGGCCTCCCCCGACGCCGCGGCGTCGGCGTCCAGGATCCGGTGGACCAGTGCCGCCGCGTCCTCGGGGGCGAGCCACTCCACCGCCTCCGACAGCCACTCGCGCACCTCCCGCAGGTCCTCGCGCGCGGGAGCGTTCGCGTCCAGCAACGACGCCGCGGCCAGTACCGGGAGCCAGTCCGCCAGCGCGCCCTCGCGGCCCGAGGCGTACGGCCGCGCCCTGCGCCACAGCACCGCCGCCCGGCGCGTGCCCAGCCGGACCAGGCGGTCGGCGACGGCCCGCGCACGGGGATCGGGTTCGGGGAGCGCGTCCGGCGGGTCCTCCTCCGGGTCGTACACCGTGAACCGGTTCCGCCACAGCGCGGTGTCGGAGCCGGGCGCGACCCCGACGACCTGCACGAGCGCCTCGTCGGGGTCGCCGCAGTAGGTCGCGAACGACAGCAGCCGCGCCCGCCGCGGCGGCAGCAGGTGGCTCAGGGCCGCCACCCAGTGCGCCACGGACGGGCTGTTCGCCACCAGCACCAGCGGGCGGGAGTCGTCCACGGCGTCGTCGGCGGCGAGCAGCAGCCGCGTCACGACCTCCGCCGAACGTCCCCGCACCCACGCGTCGGTGCGCCGACGGTCCAGCGGGCCGGGGCCGATCTCCAGTTCGGACAGCTCCGGAAGCTCGGACAGGCCGGGGTCGCCGACCGGCTCCTCCGCCCAGAAGTCGGCCTCCCACAACTCCGCGGGCAGCGGGCCGGAGCCCTCGGGGCCCATGGCCACCAGGCTGTGCGCGAAGTAGTTGCCCGGCCTCCCGGACGGGTCGTCGCCGCTGGAGACCACGCGGCTCAGCACCGGCACCCCGCCCACGTCGGGGGAGTAGCACAGGTTGACCGGATGCTCGTCGACGCGTTCGCGGGACCGCGGCGGCTCGTACACGGTGAACCGCTCGACCTCCCTGAGTACCCGGGGGTCCACCCCGGGGGTCGCCGCGTTGAACTGGTACCCGGCGTAACCGGACAGGCCGTGCTCGCACGAGGTGTAGTACAGCTGCGCGAAGCCCATCGGCGCACCCCTTCGGTCTGGTCGTCGCGGGGGGTCTGGTTGGGTGGTGGTTCGGAAAAGACCCGGGAACCGCGGTCCGGCGGATCCGCCGGACCGGGCTCAGGACCAGGACGCCTCACGTGAGGGGATGACCCCGAACTCGCTGAGCATCCACAGGAACGGGTCGGCGACCCGGTAGGGGCGTACTCCGCCGCGCACCCGGTTGCCCGCGTCGGGGACGCCGCCCAGGGCCGACACCCCGAAGTAGCGGGCGTTGCGGTAGTGGTTGCGCACGTGGCCGTCCACCCCGCCGCCGTCCCAACGGTGCAGCAGCTGCTGGATCTGGGCGTGCACGTCCTGGCTGTCGGACTCGTCGAAGAACGGCGCGGTGGGCTGCGGCCGGTGCAGCGGCGACCCCTCGTCCAGCTCACCGTGCAGCGCGTCGATCTTGGTCAGGCACACCGCCATGGGCACCTGGATCAGCCTGTTGGCGGCTCCGGGGCGGCTCATCAGCAGGTCGGTGACGCGCCCCAGCATGTCCAGCGGGCGGCTCTCCACCCTGTCCGGGGCGGGTGGTCGCCTGCCCGCCCGGGCCAGTTGCCGGGTGCCCTCCATCCGGAGCGGGTCCAGCAGGAGGATGATCCCGTCGGCGCTGTTGAGGTAGCGCAGGTTCTCCTCCACACTCGCCCCGGAGGTCAGGTCCTCCCCGGCGGTGTCGAAGAACGACAGCAGCGTGTGCTGCGGCCGCCTGCCGCCCAGGCCCCGGCGCTGGGCGGTGAACCGGAACACCAGCGGTTCGCGGGTGACCCCGGTGCGCCGGGTGGCGCCGAGCAGCCGCGCCTCCTCGTAGAGCGGGGTCTCGTAGTCGGCGTGGAACCGGTGCCGGGTCTGGTCGTCCGAACCCCCCACCGACGCGTTGAACCGGGAGCCCACACGGTTCATCAGCTCATGGATGAGCACCGTCATGAACACCGTCTTGCCCGCGTCGCGCGCCCCGACCAGGGCGATCATCCGGCTGCGGATCCGTCCGAAGTTCACGGGGAGCTGGGCGTGGCAGGTGGCGCACACCTGTCTGCCGGTGGTCGACGCGCACTCCGGGCACACCGCCCGTGCGCCGCGCCCGTCGGCCTCGAAGACCGGCGGCAGCCGTTCGCGCCGCCCCAGCTGGGCGCGGATCGCGGGGTCCTCCACCGGCGCGCACACCCGCCCGTCCGGCCCCGGGCGCCCGGTGCACCGGAAGCGGATACGGCGCTCGGCGAACCGCGCGTAGCAGTAGGGGCACACCAGGAGGCGGCCCTCCAGGGGGATCAGCGAGCGCACGGCGTCCAGGCCCCTCAGCACCTCAACTCCCTCACCGGGGGCTGGCGCAGCCGCACTCCCTGCCCGTCGTCGTCCGCCGGGAAGCACATCAGCCATCCCTGTCCCGTGCCCCGCGGAGGCCGCACGCGCACCGAGACCCACTCACCCGCCGACAGGTACTGGGCGGGCAGGACCGCCAGCACCGTCCCCTGGTCGGCGGTGTGCGGCTGGACCGGGCCGTCGGCGTACACCACGACCACCTCGGGCATGGTGCAGTCCTCCTCCGCGACCAGGTGCACCACCCGGTCCCGGCGCAGCAGGCCCGCCGACTCCACGCGGTAGTCGAGCACCGCCCGGCCGGGCACGGTGACGCTCGCGGCGGAGCTCACCGCCTCCCCGCCCTCGAAGGGGACGACGGCGCGCACGTCCACCCGTACCGACTCGGGGCCCATCAGCGTCTCGAACCCCCCGTCGGAGGAGTACTGGCGGCGGGTGCAGCGCAGTTCGCCGCCGGTCCAGGTCTCCGTGCCGCGCTCCTCGGGACGCCAGGAGATGATCGCCGCGCAGGCGTCCTCGGGCCAGGTCCACCCGAGCCGGACCGAGGTGTCGAACCGCTCCGCGCGCAGCCCCTCCACGGGCGGGGCCGCGGTCACCCGCACGGAGACGCCCACGACCGCCTGGTCGCCCGCCACCGTCACCGCCAGGATGTGGTTGGTGCCCGACTCCAGGGTGAACGCCACCCGCTCCCGTTCCTCCTGCGAGGCCTGTGCCTGGTGTGCGCCCTGTTCCTCGGCCGCGGTCATGCGGTTCCCGGGTACCGCCGTGGTGGTTGCCCCGCGGTTCCACGGGGCCGCTCCGGTCGCTGTCGTCCCGGGGTCACCCTGAACACCAGTGGTCGCCGCTGTTCCACGGTGCCAGGGCGGTGCTCCGGCCGTTTCTGCTCCATGAGCCCCGGAGGCACCAGGAGTCGCTGGCGTTCCGGGGTTTCCGGGTGCCCGGGTGGACGTTGAAGCCCCGCGATCCCCGGGCGTCCCAGGAGTCTCGGCCTTCTCACACTCTCCGCGGGTGCCGCCGGGTGTCCCCGGACCTCCCTCCACGCGGCTGTCGGGTGCCCCGGGACCTTCCGGTCCCTCGTGTCTGGAGTGCGTGGCCGTGCCGCCGTGCCCGGTTCCGCGGGCCGCCGCGTCCGTGAGCAGGCCCGTGGCGGCGGAACCCTCGACGCGGTCGTGGAGGGCGACGTCCTGCGGGGGCACCACCGGTCCGCCGCCCGACCCGCCCCCCGGCCGGTCGCCCGCGGCGGTGCGGTGCGACGGCGGGTTCTCCGTGCGGGCCTCGCCGTCATGGAGATCGGCGCCGGTCCGACCGGCGGAGCTGAGCACGCGGGCGCCCTCACCCTCCCCGCCCGCGGGCGGGGACGGCAGCACCACGCGCGGTAGGTCGGCGCCGTCGGCCGCGGGCACCGCCTGGGCGTCCACGGAGCGCTTGCGTTCGTCGCGGGCGTCCATCCCGGTCCGCGCGGGAGCACCGAGGACACCGTCTTCTTCCCCGGTGACCGCCGGTGCCGGGGACTCCGCGGCGGGGGAGAGCCTGGCGTGCCTTCCGACGCTGCGGGTACGGCTCCCGGGCCTCCCGGCGGGGTCGGGCGCACGGTCTCCTTCGGCGCCTCCGGGAGCCGCGGAGCCGCCGGAGGGCGTGTGCGGGGCGCGGGCGTCCTGACCGGGGGCGGCGCGGCTCTGCCCCGAGGCCCGCTCACCGGGAGCCAGGATCCGGACTCCCTCTCCCTCCTCGTCGGCGAAGCCTCCGCGTCGCGGGTCCGTACCGTGGTCGGCGTCCCGGGTCTCGGCCGGGCTCCTCTCACCCGGACCGAGGACGCGGACGCCCTCGGCCTCCCCGTGTCCACCCTCCTCGGGGAGCACGGGGTGCGTGCGGCCGGTGTCGTGCAAGGCGCTCTCGTGGGGTCGGGCCCCGCCCTCCTCGTGGGACGCGGTGTGCGTGCGCCCCGTGTCGTGGAACGCGCCCTCGCGGGGGCGGACCCCGGTCTCCTCGGGCACCGCGGCGCCGGTGCGTGGCGCGTGCGGACCGTGTGCGTCATAAGGGGGGATGGTGGTGCGGGTGTGGCCCGTGGTTCTCTCCCCGGGCCCGAGCACGCGCACGCCCTCCCTCTCCTCGCTGGGCAGCCCCGCGCGCGCGAGGTCCGCGTGGCCGTTCGCCGGCCCCGGGAGCGGCACCGAGGCGCGGCCCGCGCCTGCGCGAACACCCGTTCCGCTCCTCCTGTCGGTCCCCCCACCCTCGGGGAACCCCTCGTCGTCGGCCACCGGGGTCTGGGCCACCTCACGGCCGTAGGACTCCAGGTCGTCGGGGCCGACCACCGTGCCGAGGGGCCACTCGGACGGCTCCTCCCCGACCCGCAGCACGACCTTCCCCCGGGACGGCCGTGTCCACGAGGCCCGGAAGTCCGCGCCGCCGTCCGGCACCACGGACAGGTCCCGCACCGCTTCCGGGCACGGACCCGGGCTGGCCCGGCGGACGAGCCCCGCCGACCCCCGCGCGTGCCCGTTCGAGGTCACGTAGACCGCACGGACCCGGTAGTGGTACTCCACGTCCATCTCGACGTCGGTGTCGCAGAACCCCGACCCGTCCGTCTCCACGCGCACGCCGTCGCCCGCGCCGCGCGGCGGCGCTCCCACACCGCGCAGCACCTCCACGCGCACCGCCTCCGCCGGGGCCTGCCAGGAACCGGACACCGACCGCTCCCCGGCGCGCACCCGCAGCGAGGAGACCTCTGGCGCGATCATCACCGGCGCGGACGACGCCTCCTCCGACACCCCGGTGCCGCCGCGCACCGCCACCACCGCGTAGCGCGCCTCCGCTCCCACGGGGGCGCCGGTGTCGGTGATCTCGCTCCCCGACAGTTCGCCCACCAGCGCCTCGCGGGCGCTCCCGTCCCGCCCGGTGCGCCGCGTCACCCGGTAGGTGACCGACCCGGCCAGGGTGGGGCTGGGTTGCCAGGAGACCACCACGCTCCGGCCGTCGACCCGGGTCTCCACACCGCGCGGCGGCAGCGTCGCCACCTCGCCGAGCCGGGCGGTGAGCGCCTCGTCGTCGGCGGCCGCGTCCGCCGCCGCGGCCAGGGCCCGGGCGGCCTCCTCGCGGTCGCCCGCGCGCAGCGCCCGTTCCGCCTGCGCGGTCAGCTCCTCCACCTGGTGCATCCGCGCGCGCAGGCGCTCGTGCAGGTCGTGGTCCTCGGGCAGGTCCTCGGCGGCCTCCTGCGCCTGGCGCAGCCGGTTGTCCGCGAGCAGGTCGTGCACGTCCTGCTCCGCCCGGGCGGGTGCGTCGGCGCCGGAGGCGGACCGCCGCACGGCCGCGGCCAGCAGCAGTGCCTCCTCCTCGGCCAGCCCCCGGCGGACCCAGTGCCGGACCAGTTCGGGCTCGGTCAGGGACTCCGGGCGCTCACGCAGGTCGCCGACGATCTCCCCCAACACGAGGGCGTCGGCCTGGTCGCCCTCGGCGCGCAGGACCTCCAGCACGTTCTCGGCCGCCGTCCTGCCCTCGGACTCCGGTTCCAGCCGCACGCGCTGGACCGCCTCGTCCAGGGCGGCCTTGTCCAGGGCGGTGCCGTCGTGGAGCCGGAAACCCTCCAGCACGGTGAACCCCTCGGCCAGGCGCTGCTCGCCGAAGACCTCCATGGGGGAGAAGGGCACTCCCCGGGTGCGCAGGTGCTCGCGCAGGGCGCGCAGGGTGTGCTCGGGAGGGGCGTCGTCCAGTTCGGGAAGCCGGTCCACGACGCGCACGTCGTGGTCGAGCAGGACGCGCTCGGCGTCGGCCTCGGTGACACCCACCGGCGCGATCATCGACCGGAGGGTCTCGCGGTCCAGGAGGGTGGTGGTCAGGCCCTCGGCGACCTCGGACCACGCGCCCAGGGCCCGCCGGGCCTCGTCGGCGCGGACCTGTCGGAAGTGGGCGTGTGTGAGCGCGCCCTCGCTCTCCAGCCGCTCGTGCTCGGCGACGAGGTCGACCAGCACCTCCTTCAGGGAGCGGCGGCGGCTCTGGAGCGCGCGCCAGTAGGCGCACACCTCGTTGACGTGCTCGGTGAACGCGGCCGGGTCGGCGCACAACCGCAACTCCAGGCGGGGTCCGACACCGTAGCGCGTGAACAGGTCCGCGGGCAGCCCGTGGGCGCGCGCGGCCACCAGCACCTCGTCCTCGTAGCGTGTGCGTTCCTGTGCGTCCCAGGGCATCGTGCGATCCCGCTCCCCTCGTGTGGTCGTGGTCGTACGGTCCGGTGAGGGGGGTGGGCGGCGGGCTCCGGAGGCGGTGCCGGTCAGTTCACGCGGCTCCTCCGGGGCCGGAGGCGGTGATCGCTCCCGCCCCGCCGGTCCCGGTCGCTTCGTGTCCCTGCATCGGCTCCGCCTTTCACGGCCGGGGGTTTCCCGTGTTCTCCCTGTGCGGCCGTTTCGGGTCACGAGCATACCCCTCATGCGTGCGTTGACGGGGAGAACACGGGCCTTTTGGGTTCGCGCGTGTCCGTGGGTGGTTGCCGCGCCTGGAGAAGCGGTTTGAACTGCACATATCACGGCATTCACAAAGAAAGGAGCCCCTTTTCTGGTGTCATGGTAAAAGGGGTTTCGTGCATGAGAAAAGGCGTTATGGTGGGATATCCTGCACCGCTTCGCGCTTCGCGCTTTGCCGTGTTCCCCGGTTCCCCGGGGCCTCGTGTTCCCCGGATCCCGTCCTCGCGGGGTTCCCGTGTTCTCCGTTCCGGGCGAACCGCTACCAGCCGAGGACGTCCAGCGAGGTCTCCAGGTTCTCCCGCAGCTGGTCGCGGCGCGCCGTGAGGGCCTCCTCGTGCTCGGCGATCAGGCCCTCCAAGGTGGCGCGCTCGGCGGCGACGAAGGCGTCCAGATAGCCGGAGGAGTCCGTGCACTCCAGCGCGGGAACCGCGGCCTCGGGGTCCGAACCCTCGCCGGAGAGCGGTGTTCCGTGGAACCCGTCCACGGCACCGGCCATGCACGCCTCCCAGGCCACGGTGGCCTCGGCGACGGCGGGGTCCTCCATGGCGACGAAGTAGGACTCGCCCAGAAGTTCCTCCACGAGGAGGTGGGAGTCCGGGGTGTCAGGGCTGTCGCCGTTCTCGTCGGTCTCGTGCGCCGGCGCGCCGTCGGGGTCGATCCGCTGACGCGCCTGACCCACGCACCCGCCCTCGGGCACGGTGTCACCCGAAGGTGTCCCGAGGCCCTCTCCGATGCTGAGGACCGCGCTGTGCGCCTGCTCGCGCAGGTCCGCGTCGCCCCCGAGGAGGTAGGGGTCGCCGCCGTCGTCGAGGGGGAGGGAGAAACCGTGCTCCTCGGCGATGTCGGCGCGCGTGTTCCCGTACCTCCGGTACTCGTGGTGGGGGCCGAAGGCGCGCATGGTCAGGGGGTCCATCTCCAGCGCGGAGTTGACCTCGGCCTCGTATCCGAGGTCCACCAGGCACTCCACGGTCAGCGTGTCCTCGGCCCTGCGCACGACGTATCCCTCGTACTCGTCGAGCCGGTAGTCGTACACCGGCAGGTGCAGGCGCTCGCTCAGTTCGGCGTCCATGCCCGCGTAGGGGTCCTCCGGACGGACGAAGGCCGCGGCCTCCTCCGCACCACCGTCCCCCTCGCCGCCTCCGGGAGAGGCGGAGGGGGAGGGAGAGGACTCGGCATCGGACGCGCCGTCGGCGCACCCCGTCAGCGCGAGGGCGAGGACGCCCGAGAGCAGGGCGGGGAGGGCAGCGGTGAACAGTCGGAGGGGGATGTCCACTGGTGCTCCAAGGGGGGAGGAGTCGTCCGGGCCGGGGGGAGTGGGAAGCCCGGTGCGACGAGCCTAACCCCCTCCCCCCGGCCTCCTTCGTCAGACCCCCAGCGCCTCGTCCATCCGCGCGGCCAGTTCATCGGTGAGCAGGTCGATGTAGGTGCTGGTGATGTGCCCGGAGTCGCGGTAGACCATCACGTTGCCGATCACCGCGGGGCACCCGCCGTCGACGCAGAACCGGTCGGTGAGGTCGACCCAGTGGACCTCGCCCCCGGACTCCCGGGCCGCGATCTCCTGCGGGTCGGCGTCCTGGAGCGCGTCCTCCTCGGACCGCTCGCACGGTGACGGGTCGTCGAGGTTGGCCGCCACGCACTCCACCACGTCCCGGCGGGCACGCGGGGTGTCGCGCAGCGCGACGACCTCGCCGCTGACCTGCGCCACATCCTCCCACAGCCGGCCCATGCCCTCGGCCACCACGGCCAGGTCCTCCTCAGGGGTGGTCTCCTCGGCCGGGTCGCTGGCGGTGGAGGAGCTGGTGAACACCAGGTCCGGCCGCAGCTCCTCCAGTTCGTCGACCACCGCGCGGTTCCAGTCACCGCACGCCGTGTACGGGCCGCCGTCGGGGCCCTTCATCACCGTGTCGGTGAAGGCGCACGAGGACTTGGTGTAGAGGTGCAGCCGCCAGCCCCGTTCCTCGGCCATCCCCTCCAGGGCGGTGACCCACTGGGCGCTGTGCGAGTCCCCGAGCACCGCCACGTCCTGGGTGGCGTCCTCGGGACCGTACACGCACGGGTCGGAGGGGTCGGTTTCGGAGTGCGAGGCCTGGCAGTCGTCGTCGTACAGCGTGGGCACGTCGTCCTCCGCGTTGACGGGGGAGGGGTAGAGCGGCCCCACGTCAGCGGTCTGGCCGAGGGCGGCGGGACCGGTGTGCACCGCCGGGTCGAAGGTCACCGACCGCTCCTGGTCGGCCCGGACGTACACCGCGCCGCTCACCGCGGCCACCGTCACCACGCCCGCGGTGGCCACGGCCAGGGCGGAGCGGCCGCGGCGGACCAGGCCCCGGTCGCGCACCGGGTCCTCCACCCACACCTTGGTCGCCCACGCCAGCAGCACGGACAGGGCCGCGACCGCCAGGGCCTCCACCGCACCGAGGCTCTCCTGCCCGAGCAGCACCAGCGCGAAGACGATCAGCGGCCAGTGCCACAGGTACAGCGAGTACGACACGTCACCGATCCACCGGGCGGGCGCGGTGCCCAGCAGCCGGGACGCCGACAGCCTCGCGGGGGAGTCCTCGGCCGCGATCACCGCCGCGCTGCCCAGGACCGGCAGGATCGCCGCCCAGCCGGGGAAGGGCGTGGCGTCGTCGTAGGCCACCGCGGAACCGATGATGGCGGCCAGGCCGAGCCAGCCCAGGGGCGCGCGCCAGCGCTCGGGCAGGCTGCCGTGCGCCAGCCCGACCGCGAGCAGGCCGCCGACGGCCAGCTCCCAGGCACGGGTCGTCGGTAGGAAGTACGCCGATGCCGCCTCCTGCGAGGTCAGCAGCACCGAGCAGGCCAGGGACAGCACCAGCACCGCGCCCAGCAGGACGGTGAGGGTCCCGGCGGTGGCCCGCCAGCGGCGCCGGGCCAGGGCCCACACCACGAACAGGAGCGGCCACACCAGGTAGAACTGCTCCTCCACCGACAGCGACCAGAAGTGCTGGACGGGGCTGGGCGGGTCGTCCGCGGCCAGGTAGTCCACCGCCTGCTGGGCCAGGTAGAGGTTCTCCACGTAGGCGGCCGAGGCCACCAGTTGCCAGGCGGTGTCGACCAGGCGGGTGACGGGCAGGAGGAAGAGCGCGACCGCGCCGGTGACCAGGAGCACCGTCGTCGCGGCGGGCAGGAGGCGCCGGATGCGGCGCACGTAGAAGCCGCCGATCGACACCTTGCCGTGTTCGGTGGCCTCGCGGTACAGCAGTGACGTGATGAGGAAGCCGGAGATCACGAAGAACGCGTCGACGCCGACGTAACCGCCCGGTAGCAGGGCGGGGTTGAGGTGGTAGACGAGGACCAGGAGGACGGCGACGGCGCGCAGACCCTGGACCTCGGGCCGGAAGCGGCGTCCGGTCCGGGCGGGTGCTGAGAACATGGGCTGGCTCCGAGAGCGGGCTCGGCGACGAGGGCGGGTCCGGGGGGTGAGTCGCGGGGGATGATCGCATTCTGTGCCGTTTCGAAGACCCGAGGCGACCCCGGAGCCGACACTGCGGCAGGTGTTCGTCCAACAGGGGGGCGAGGGACACGTTCCCTTGGTCGGGTGTTTTCCTGGCGGGCTCGGGAACCGTTGGCGTGGCGGTGGTTCTCCGGGGGCTGGCGGGACGGTGGTTCTCGATGGTGCTCGGGGGCGTGGTTCTCGGAGGTGTGGAGCGCCCCGTAGGTGTGCCGGAGAGGGTGTGGAAGAGCGGTGCTCACGGGATGTGTGGGGCGCGTGGAAATGTGCGGTTCGGAACCCGGAGCAGGAGGCCCGTCCGACGGGTGTGACGTGGTCGTGGGGTGTGTGGAACCGTTCGTGACGCGTCCGCTCCGGATCTGGGGCAGACTGTCGGATGTCGCCGGAAGGGATCGCGCCGGTTCGCCCAGGACCGCGCCGCGGAGCCCCGTTCGCCCGAGCGGGTCCGGCCGGTGCGACCGCGCCGCGAGAGGAGGCACACCGTCACCCCCGTCACCCCCCTGACCCGTGCGCACCTCGTGGCGGCCGCCACCGTGGTGGTCGTCGTGCCCTGTGTCCTGTACCCCCTGATCGGTCTGTGGACCCTGCTGTGGATCCCGGCCGTGCTGGTCCTGGGGGCCCTCGCTTCGCACTTCGGGGACGCCGCGGCCGCCGTGACGGCTCCGGCGGCCGCCGACGCGACCGCCGACGCCTCCCCCGGGCAGGCCCACGGCGGACCGGACGGGACGCTCCGCGCCTTCGGCGAACGCGGCGGCGCGCGCGGCACCCGGATCCGCCCGGTCGCGCTGCCCAGCGTCGCGGAGGACTACGACCTGGTGTTCTCCGCCGTGGTGCACTGGCGGTGGGAGGGCCACGTGGACCTGAGCCTGCGCAACCCGGTCGCCCCCGCCGTCCTGGCGGTGGTCACCCGCGCCTCCGAGCTGGCCCGCGGCGTCGAGCCCGGCGACCACGGGACGGCCGAGTGCGAGTTGGCCGCCCGGCTCGCGGTGGAGACGGCGGTCACCGGCGCCGGGGTCGTGGTGTGGGCGGAGGAGGTGAGCCTGCGCCTGCCGGAGGAGGACGCCGAGCGGCTGCGCCGCATGGCCGGTCTCCGCAAGGACCGCGAGCTGCGCGAGGCCGTCCGCGACGCCGAGGAGGAGCTGGAGGACCAGTCGCCCGCCCGGGTCGGCCGGGCGCTCCCCACGCACCTCACCGCTTCCCCTTCCCCGCACCCGAACGTCGTCCCGCAGTCAGCCGCGGACGGCGGCCTCGACGCGTTCGGTGCTCTCGGCCCGTTCGACGACCCCTTCGACGAGCCGCTGGCCGACCCGCTCGACCTCGGTGAGGACGACGAACCCGACCCGCTCCCGGGGCCGGGCAGCGACGTCGACGGAGAGGGATACGAGAGCTACTGGTGGCCCGCCGGGGGCGAAGGCCCCGAGTCGGCCGAGCGCGACGTACAGGTGGCCATCCTGCGCGGGCTGGTCGACTCCTTCGAGGACGCCGAGGAGCGCGCGAAGTTCGTCCATGAACAGGTGATCGTTCTGGAACGCGGCGGCTTCACCGAACTGGCGCTGCGCATCCGCGAGGAGTACCCCGAACCGGACGAGCGGGAGGCGCCGGGTACGGGGACGACACGGACGGACACCGAAGAGCCCCGGTGAGCGCCGGGGGCCCCGATCACCTGGATCGAAGCCCCCGTGCGGGACTCTTGTCAGCCGGTTCCGGTTCCGGTGCCAGCCGTCGCCGAGGTTCCTGCCACCGGCGTCCCGGTTGCCGGTCGCTTACCGGTCGCCGGACCAGCGAGCGTCCCGTGCCGCCGTTTCCGCGGACGCCTCTCAGACGGAGGGTCCGGACTTCCTGCGCCTGGTGAACACGAAGGCGGCCACACCGGCGCCGATCGCCACCACGGCCGCGCCGACCAGCCCCCACAGGCTCGTGCCGGTCACGGCCAGACCGCCGTCCGATCCGGCTGCCTGCTCGGGTGACGGGGACGCGGAGGGCTCTTCACCGGGCGTCTCCTCCGTCACGGGCTCCTCGCTCGGCTGCTCCTCCTCGGGGGCCTCGGGCCCCTCACCGCCCGGGGTCGGCTCGGGCTCTCCCGGCTCCCCGGGGGTCTCGCTCCCGCCGGGCCCGCACGGGGTCAGCTCGGCGGAGAAGTCACCGTTGTGCAGTTCACCGTTGCCGACGACGCCCGCGGACAGGGAGCCGTGCTCGAAGGAGGCGGCGATGACGTTGCCCTCGATGTTGCTCGGCGACAGCCAGCTCACCTTCGCGTCGGGAGCGAAGACGGTGCCCTCGAGGGTCCGGCTGTCGGGGGTGAAGGTGACGGCGGTGGCGCCCCCGAAGTTGAACAGGACGTACCGGGCCTCCTCCAGCCCGATCCCGGCCATGTTGGGGGTACGCCACTCGAACCGTCCGCCCACGCCCGAGGTGTCGACGTTGACGAGGAGCGGCGCGTCCGGTCCGGGCCTGTCCTCGAAGGTGATGACCTCCAGGGCGGCCAGGTCCTCAGCGGCGACGTTCCACACGTTCTGGGCGCCCTGGGCCAGCGGGAGGGTGACGTTGGCGCCCTGGCCGAAGGGCGGCAGGGCCTCGGAGCCGTCGCCCGTCCGCAGCGGGGCCACCCCGCCCTCGCACGCGGCGAGCCCGGCCGAGCGCTCGCGGTAGGCGGGGAACAGGCCCGCGACGTCGAGGGCCGCGCCGGTGACGGACTCCTGCGGCTGGCGGACGGTGAGCGAGATCCTCGGTGTGCTCTCGCGGCCCTCGGGGCCGGCGACCACGGTGTTGACCTGGGCGCCGTTGTGGTCCGTCGTGCTGATGTCGGCGTCCGCGGCGCCGCCGACCTTGACGTACCCGTTCTGGAGCACCTTGAGGTCGCCCTCGCTGGCACCGAAGTCCACCCGGCCGTTCACCAGGAGGGCGGCGGGGTGCTCGTCCCCCTCGGCGGTGTAGGAGCCGGGCGTGTGGGCGGCGACGTTGTAGTCGCCGAAGACGAGGTCGCCGCCGACCGCGATGGCTCCCTCGGACTCGTTGCCCGCGAGGACCGCGTCACCTTCGGTGACCACGAGGAAGCCCTGGTTGCCGGACACGGGGTTGACGGCGGTCTCCGCCAGTGCGGGGGCGGCGGGCAGCAGCCCGAAGGCCAGGAGGGCGGAGGCGGAGGCGCAGGCCCCTCTCAGGAGCAGTGAGGGGGTCTGGGGGCTTCTCGGCATCTCGGATGTTCCGTTCCGGAGTCTTTGTGCTGGTGGGGAAGGGGCGAACGAGCGGGGAAGGAGAGCGGGAGGGTTCCTCCGGGAGTGTGCCGGGCGGGGGGTGACGTCCGGTTGTCCCGGCTACGGAATCCGGTCGTACCTTCTGCTTCCAGGCGGGCGTCGGGGGTTGTGACCCGTGACCACGGACGGTTTTGGGAGCGCTCCCGTAACCTGGTCGCCGCGCGGTGTCCCCCTCTTCCACGCACGACGCGCGCTTCCGGTTGCCATGCCGGTCGTCGTTGTTCCGTTTCCGTGTCCTGCGCGGTGGTGCCGCCGGTCCGGGGGCTGTGGGCGCTACGTGGCCGCCGGACGATGCTCGGGGCCGCCGGTCGGTACCCGGGGCCGCCGGTCGGTACCCGGGGTCGCCGGTCGGTACCCGGGGTCGCCGGTCGGCGTCCGGGACCGCTGGTCAGAGCCTGCCGGTCAGAGGCCGTGGGCTCTCGGGTCCGTGTCGGCCAGGCGTGTGAGGAGCTCGCCCAGCAGGATGCGCTCGCCGTCGCTGAACTCCGCTTCCGACCGGTCGAGGACCGAGCGCAGGGCGATCGCCCGCCGTGCGGGCTCTCGGTCCCCGCCGGGGCCGGATCCGGTACCGGCTGCGACGCCTCCAACGGGGCCGTCGTCGGGGCTGGGGGCGGACGTGATCGCCGCGATGACCGCCTCGCGCGTCCTGGCGGACAGCGACAGGTCGCGCCGGTCGGGGTCCGCCCTGATCAGGCTGAGGGTGACGCCCATGCCCGCCGCGTGCACCATGTCCGCCGCCTGTTCGACACCGACGACGAGCCGACCGGCCTCCGCGACCCGGTGCACCAGCGTGAGCAGTATGCGCCGGGACTCCCGCGTGGTCTCGCCGCTCCCGCCCGGCAGGGGGTCGCCGTACATCAGCAGGTAGTGGGCCGGGTTCTCCACACCGAACCCGACGTGCAGGTTCCAGCCGTCGCGCAGGTCCTCCACCGGGTCGGACGAGGCGGGCTGGGCTGTCTTGCGTGCCAGGTAGCGGGTGAAGCCGTCCGCCGCCACGGCGTCGAGCAGGCCGTTCATGTCACCGAACAGGCGGTAGATCGTCGGGGGCTGTACCTCGGCCGCGGTGCTGACGGCTCGCGTGGTGACCGCGGTACGCCCGTGGTTCCTGAGAAGGTCTGCGGCGGCCTGGATGACCTTCTGCCGGTTGTCGCTGCGAGAAGCCATGTATCGATGATAACGGGATTTTGATATCGGTGCTGTGTTATCGTCGATAAAGCATTGGTGTTATCGGCGTTATCAGAGAGTGGGCGGGATGCCGCCCACTACGGGAGGACGAGCATGGGCAGCACCGAACGACGTGTGGCGCTGGTGACCGGTGGGTCGCGGGGTATCGGCCGGGCGATGGCCGAACGCCTCGCCGCCGACGGTCAGGACGTCGCGATCGTGTACGCGGGCAACACCACCGCGGCGGAGGCCACCGTCGCCGCGGTCACCGACGCGGGCGGCAGCGCCGTCGCACTCCGGGCCGACGTCGCCGACGAGGACGCCGTGCGCGCGGCCTTCGACGCGGTCGAGGAGCGGTTCGGCGGCGTGGACGTCGTCGTCAACTCCGCCGGGATCATGGTCCTGGACACCGTGGCCGATTTCGACCTGGCCGACCTCGACCGCATGCACCGGACCAACATCCGCGGCACCTTCGTCGTCAACCAGCAGGCGGCCAGGCGGGTCCGCCCGGGCGGGGCGATCATCAACCTCTCCACCTCCGTCAGGAAGCTCGCCCTGCCGACCTACGCGGCCTACGCCGCCTCCAAGGGCGCCGTGGACGCGATCAGCCTCGTGCTGGCCAAGGAACTGCGGGGCAGGGACGTCACGGTGAACGCCGTCGCTCCCGGGCCCACCGCCACGGACCTGTTCCTGGAGGACAAGAGCGAGGAGCAGGTGGAGCGGCTGGCCGGGATGAACCCCTTCGGGCGCCTCGGCTCGCCCGAGGACATCGCCGAGGTGGTTTCCCTCCTCGCCGGGCCCGGCCGCTGGATCAACGGCCAGACCCTCTACGCCAACGGTGGCATGGTCTGAGCTGAACGAGGCGTCCGGAGACCGCCGGGGAGCCTTCGGGGGCGGGGCCGGGAGCGCTGGCCTGTCGGGGGAGCCCTCCGGTCCCGGAGCAGCGGGCTGTCCGCGGGTCCGCACCCGAAGGCCCCGAAACCCCGGGAACCGGAGCGGAACGCGGCCGGGCCGCTGGCCTGTCGGCGAACTCTTCCGGTTCTGGGCCCCTCCGACCCTGGGCCCCTCCGCCCCTGGGCGCTTCGCGTCGAACCGTGCGCCTCGCGGTGAACGGTGCGCTTCGCGTCGAACCAGGGGAGCGGCGCACCGCGTTAACCCCGGTGAGAGGCCACCCTGCCCCTGGCGAGCCCGCGACGAAGGAACGGAAGAGACCATGGCCGCAGACACGGAGAAGCCCGCGCCCGCGCCCGCGTCCCCCATCGCCCTGCTGACCCCTTTGGCCGCCGCCGTCGGCGCGGGGCTCCTCGCGGGTTTCCTGACCTCCTACGGACAGGGACTGCTTCCCCAAGGCCTGGCCTCGATGGCGAACTCGTCCGCGTCCTGGAGCCTGATCGCCTTCCTGGTCGGCATGCTCTCCCCGCGCCCGTGGGTCTCCGCGATCGCGGGCGCGCTGTCGCTGGCGGCGATGGTCCTCGGCTACGACATCGCTTCCGTCCTGCGCGGATTCGCTACCCTGTCGGGGGCGACGGTCTTCTGGCTGACCGCCGCCGTCCTGGTGGGGCCGGTCCTCGGCTGGGGCGGTAACGCGCTGCGCCTGCGGACCCGCCTCGCCCCGCTGGCGGTGGGCGCCATGAGCGGCGTGCTCGTCGGTGAGGGCGCGTACGGTCTCCTCTACATCGCGGACACCACGTCCCCCGTTTACTGGTCCTGCTCCGTCGCCGCGGGCGTCGCGTTCCTCGTGTGGGCCGCGGCACGGCGGCTCCCCGCCCCGCGCTCGCGCTCCCTCGCGCTCGCCGCGGGGACCACGGCCGTGGTAGCGACGGCCTTCGTCGTGCTCTACTCCGGCGATCTCATCCTGTGGTTCACCGGCTGACGCCCCGTGCTCCCCACGCCGTCCCCACGCCACCTCGCGCTTCCCACGCACAGACGGGCCCGTGCTCAGACCGACCCCCGGGGGGGCCGGTGGAGGGGCCCGGGCCTCACCCCGGCCGCGCGGTCCGCGACCCCGGACTTTCGGCCGGACCCCCGGGCTGGCGCACCGGGTCGGTGCCGGGAGCCGAGTCCGAACCGTGCTCGATGACACGCAGCATGTCCCTGATCTCCTGGAGCAGCGACACCGGCACCGTTCCGAGCCGGACGCCCTGTTCCGCGAGCCCCTCGGCCTCGTTGAGCGTGCGCCAGGCCTCCAGGAGGTCGCGGCGGGTCATGATTCCGGCCAGCAGCCTCATCGCCCGCAACTGTCCCGAACGGTGCTGGAGGCCCCGGTAGCCGTCCACCGCGACCCTGGCCAGTTCCTCGGCCTCGGGCAGCCGCTCGGCCTGTTGCAGCGACTCCGCCGCCATGCGGTGCGCGCGGGCGTGCCACCACTTGTCACCCAGTTCCCGGAAGCCTTCGGCGGCCCGCAGCATCTCCTCCTTGCCCCGTTCCCGGTCCGCGGCCATCCGGGCCTGTCCCAGGACCAGGCACGTGCGCCACCGTCCCCAGTCGTCACCGATCTCCACGAAGGCCCGTTCCGCGTCCCGCAGCCGGGCGATCTGGTCCGCTACCTGCCAGGTGTCGCGCAGCCTCTCCCGTCGGCGCAGCGGTCCGCGCGCGGACCGCACCTCGGCGCAGCGTTCGGCGTACTCCAGGCCCCCGTCGATGAACAGACCGGCCACCCGGGCCCGCTGTCTGCTCGGCCACCCGGGGTCGCGTGCGGTCAGACGGCGGCGGTCGCGCTCCCGCGCGGGGCTGAGCAGCAGCTCGCACTCCCAGGCCTCCCGGTTGAGCTCATTGGTCGGCAACCGGCCCAGCGAACGCAGGAAGCGGGCGTGGTACCAGTCCCCGTTCGGCGCCCGGGAGAGCCGTTCCCGCTCGTCCTCCAGCAGGAACCAGGCGTTGAGCGTGAACCCGCGCAGCCGCAGCACCTCGCCCTTCTGCAACCGGACCCTGGCCCACTGCTCCTGGGAGTCCTGGGAACCCACGAGCAGGTCCTGCGCACGGGTGAGCGCCTCGTAGGCGCGCTCCTGGTAGCCCTGGAAGCGGTCCACCTCGGCCAGGTTGCACAGGGCGCGCACCTGCCACCAGCGGTCACCGTGCTCGGAGAAGATCCGCACGGCCTCCTCGATCTCGGCCCGGCCGTCGTCCAGGTCGCCCCGGCGGTACAGGTTCACCCCGATCGCCCGGTGCGCCCGCGCCTTCCAACGCGGATCGGCGGCCGACCCCAGCTGCTCCAGGATGTAGAGCGCGGTCAGGGCGCGCTCGTAGCCGGTGTCGTGGTCCCCGTGGCCGCTGGCCACCTCGGCCCGGTCGAGCAGCGCGACCCCGTAGGCGAGCGGCTCGCCCATCTCCAGGGCCAGCGCGGTCGCTTGTTGGGTGGCCTCACGCACCGCCTCCCACTGCGTGCGCCCCGTCCGGCACAGCACGGCGAAGGCCCGGCGCAGCCGCCACCCGTACCCGATGGCCCGCTCGCGCTGTCGCTCCCGCTCGGTGGTCCGTCCGCGCGGCGGGTCGTCCTCGGCGGTTCCGCGAGGCTGCGTCCAGTGGAAGCAGACCTCGAAGCCCCGCAGTTCGGTCTCCAGCCACGCCATGGGGTCGGCCGGGCCCCTCGGCCCGACCGGGGCCGGTCTTCCCCCGCCGCGTTCCGCGCCCTCGCCGCCGGGCAGGGACGCGCCGAAGCTCCACTCGTGCGGCGCGGCCCGGCGCGCGGCCGCCTCCGCGATCCGGTCGAAGGCGCGCAGCAGCCGTTCGACCGCGAGCCGCAGCTCCTCCCGCGACCAGTCCGGCAGCTCCTCCTCCGGTACACCCAGGACCCGGGGTCCCGCCGTCAGCAGGGTTTCGCGGACGTGGTCGTGCAGCTGGAACCGGTCGAACCCTCCCGCCTCGTACAGGTACGTCACCAGGTACCGGTGGCTCATCCGCAGCAGCAGCGGCTTGGCCTCGTCCTCGGAGACGTCCAGCAGGGCGGCGGCCGACCACGCGGTGAAGGTGGTCAGGCCGGCCCCGGCCAGGCGGCTCAGCAGCAGCCGCTCCCGCGGTTCGCACTGCTGGAGGCTGAACGCGAGCGACTGGGCGATGGCCTGCGGCCCGGGCACGGTCAGCCGCAGGGCAGGGTCGCTCATGTGGCGCATCAGGTCGGCGGCGCCCGGCCCCCGCTCCTGGGTGACCTGCGTGCTCACCAGGCAGATCGCCAGCGGGAACCCGTGGCACGCGGAGACGAGGCCGGGCAGCGCGGCGCGGTCGGCCTCCGACAGGGGGCGGGGCGAGTCGCGCACCAGCCTGTCGAGCAGTTCCATGCCCTCCGTGTGCGGAAGGGGGTCCAGGTGCCTGCGCAGCATGGGCTGTGCCGCGTCGGGGAAGTCGTTGCGGCTGGTGACCAGGACCGCGCACCCCCGGCCGCCGGGCAGCAGCGGCTCCACCTGGGCGTAGTCCTTGGCGTTGTCGAGGACGACGAGCAGTCTGCGCTGCTCGGTCGCGGTCCTCCACAGCACGCCCAGTTCCTCCGGGGAGGCCCCGTCGGGCGGACGGCCCCCGATCTCGGTGATCATCTGGACGAGGACCTCCTCGGGCCGACGGGGCTCGCGGCGCGCCGGGGCGATCGGGTCGGAGCCCTCGGACCCGCCCTTGCGGGAGCGGTGCCCCGGAGCGGACCGGCCGAGCGCGGAGGGACGCGCCTCGGCGGAGGCCTCGTGCGCCGCGCTGCCGTAGAGCTCGAACTCCAGCTTGCCGTCGGGGAAGCGGTCGGCCACCCTGTCGACGACCTGGGCGGTGAGCTGGCTCTTGCCGGTGCCGCCCTCGCCGGTGATCGCGATGGCCAGCGGGCCTCGGGAGTCGCGCCTCCCTGCCCTCCAGGCGGGGGGACGGCCGACCAGGCGGCGCGCGCCCCGGCGGGGAAAGCGGGCGAACTCCTCCAGCAGTTCCGCCATGAGGGCGGTGTGGCCGGTGAAGTGGTCGACGGGCGGAGGCAGCCGTCGGCGCAGCGCGGGTTTCTCCTCGGGCCGCTGGGACTGGTCGAGGCGGTCGAGCAGCGCCTGCGCGGAGGCGGCCACCCCCATGCCCAGGAGGGCGAGCACTACGACCAGCAGGCCGCCGTTCTCCGGCATGAGGTCCGGGAGCCCCTGGAGCGCCGTGCCCAGGCCGACGAAGATCACCAGGCCCGTGGCCAGCCCGCTCTGGATGGGGCGCCGCCTGCGCGGGGGTGCTGCGACGACCTCCTCGCGGGAACCCTCGTCCACGCTGTCCCTGCCCTTCCCGGAAGACGCCGGCCGGAAGACGTCGGATCTCCGTGTGCGCCGGGCCCGCGGGTCTTACCGCCCGGTAGGAGACCGATCCTCGCGGCGTCGGGAGCCCGGTGTCCAGACGGGTACGGGCGTCCCCCGCCTGCGTTCACCCATCCGTTGCCGTCCCGCCACGCGGAGTGCACCTGTCGCCGTCGCGTCCGGGCACACGCGTCCGGGCGTCGCTCCGGGAGAGGCGTGCTCAGGCGGGACCGTGGCCGTGACCGGGTCCGTCGGCGGGAGCGGAGACGGGGACGGGTCGGCTGTCCGCGCGGGGTGGCTCGGAGGTGCTCTGAGCAGGGATGACCGTTTCGGCGTGATGGCCGGGGGTACATGGGGCGAACATGCACGCATAACTCTCAAACGGCAACAAATCGGGCAGTCGGTCGAGACCTCCGCGACGTGGCCGACGGCACGGGCCGTCGCCGGGAAGCAGGGCCTCGGTGCGTGGCCGAACCGTGCAGAAGGGTGCGCAGAAGGTGAAACGGAGTACTCAGGACAGCGGAGGAAGTGCGGGCCGGACCACGAAGGGCAGTGGCCGGAGCGCCCCGAGGGACGTCGCGCCGACCGAACAGGAGGCCGTGGCGGGGCCAGCGCGGGCGAAGCGGTCGGCGGCCGCGCCCGAGGCCCCCGCGCCCAAGGCTCCCGAGCCGGAGGGCGAGCACACCGGCCGTGTCCCCGGGGCCGAGCGCACCGGCCGTGTCTCCGGAGCCGAGGACCCGGACGTGCTCCTCGACGTTCCGGTGGTGAAGGTCGACGAGATCCAGCTGGAGGTCGAGAACCTGCGGGCCTCCGTCTCCCTCCAAGCCGAGGTGTTGGACCTGCTCAAACTCAAGGTGGGGGCGGACGTCGAACTCGGCCGCGTCAGCCTCACCCTCAAGGGGGTCGAGGCCCAGGCCCTGCTCAAGGTCCAGCTCGACAACGTCCGGGACATCATCACGCGGGTCCTGCAGACCATCGACGCCAACCCGCAGATCCTGGAGCACGTGACCCGGGGGGTGGAGTCCTCGCTCGACCAGGTGGCGGGCGGTGCGGGACAGGCCGCGGGAGCCCTGGGCCGGGGTGCGGGGAACGCGGTGGAAGGTGTGGGCCGGGGTGCTGGAAGCGCCGTGGAAGATGTGGGCAGGGGAGCCGGAAACGCGGTGGAAGGCGTGGGCCGAGGTGCAGGGAAGGCCGCGCAAGGCGTGGGCAGGGGAGCCGGGAAGGCCGTGGAGGAGGTCGGGGATGTCGCGGACGTCGTGGAGGACTCCGACGACACGGCTGAGAAGTGACACGGCTGAGGAGCGGGGCGGTTGAGAAGCACGGCGCCAGGGCCGCCGTGCCCGGCGGCCCGGAGCGCACCGACCAGGAAGCGGGGGTGGGAGGCCATGGACGACCGGACCGGACCCGGGTACGACGTGGAGATCAGCGCCTCCGTGTCCGCGGACGAACTGACTTTCGGCGAGGTGCCGGAGGTCAGCTCCCGGACCTGGGGGGAGCCAGACCACGAGGGCACCTCCGGCAGTGAACGCTCAGGGCTTCCCCACGGCGTCCGCTCCGGAGTGGTCTACACGGACGTCCACGTGGACTACCGGCTCGCGAGCCGGATCCGGCTCTCCGAAGAAGCACCGCCGGACGGCGGTTCCGGGCAGGAGTGACCGCCTCGCGACGCCTGGACCCCGAAACCAGGGGCCGGGGGGGGATGCCCCCCGTGGG
>NZ_CBDRFA010000112.1:0-24974 GCF_965343085.1 Nocardiopsis synnemataformans
TCGCGGTCGACCTGGTGGAGGTTCCGTTGGCCGACCCCTTCGGCGCCGTGCGGGAGGGCGGGGTGGACGCGGCCGTGGTCCTGACGCCCGTGCGGGAACCCGACCTGACCCTGGGCCTGACCTTCTCCCGGCAGCCGCAGACCCTGGCCCTGTCCAGCGCCCACCCGTTCGCCGGGCGGGACGGGATCGGCGCGGAGGAGCTGGCCCGTGTGCGGCTGGTCCCGCTGGCCGGGAAGGCCCCCGCGTACTGGCGGCACGTCAACTCGCCCCGCGTGACCCCGGGCGGCGCGCCCATTCCCCAGGAGGGAGGGGCGGCCACGCTCCAGGAGGGATTGTCGCTGGTCGCGGCGGGTCGGGGCGCCCTGCTGGTGTGCGGAGCCGCCGCCGAGTACAACCGGCGGCCGGACGTGGCCTACGTGCCGGTCACCGGGCTGGCCGCGTCGGAGCTGGGGCTGGTCTGGCGGACCGGGGTCCGGGGGTCGCGGCTGGCGGCCTTCGCCGCCGTGCTGGCCGAGACGGTCGCCTGACCCCGGGGACGGACGATCGCCGGGCCCGGGGACGACCGCCTTCGCGGTGTCCGGGTTCTCCGGGGCAGGGGCGTGTCGCCGACCCGCGGACGCCTTCGAGGGCGGAGTAGCCTCGGCGGGGAGAGGGAGGACCACCATGACAGGACAGGGCAGGGCCCCCGGGCCCGACCACCCCATCACCGTCGAACCCGTCGGCGCGCGCGTCGTCGCGCGGGTCGGGGACAGGGTCGTCGCCGACACCGAGGCCGCGCTGGCGCTGCGGGAGGCCGCCTACCCGCCGGTCCACTACGTTCCGCTCGCCGACGTGGACCCCGGGGTGCTGCGGCCGAGCTCGACCACGACCTACTGCCCCTACAAGGGGACCGCCACCTACCGCACCCTCGCGGTCGGGGAGGGCGATGAGTTGGTCGACGCGGTGTGGGCGTACGAGGAGCCCTACCCGGCGGTCGCGGAGATCGCCGGGCACGTCGCCTTCCAACCGGACAAGGTCCGGGTCACCGTCGGGTCCTGAGCGGACGGGAACCGCACGCTGACAACGGAACGCGGCCGTTGACCGGCGCCGGGCCATCCGCCCGGCGGTACGGGTGTGCCCGACCGGCCCCGAGAAGGTCTGGAGCAGCGGGGGCGCGGTCGCCCCGGAGCCGTTAGTGTCGGGGCATGGCCTCTGATCCCACGGCGTCCTTCGCCCGTCCCCGGGTCGCCGCCGGCGCCCTGTTCCTCGACCGCCTCGGCCGGGTGATGATGGTGGTCCCCTCCTACAAGGACCACATGGAGATCCCCGGCGGCTACATGGAGCGCGGGGAGACGCCGAGCCAGGCCGCGGCGCGCGAGGTGAAGGAGGAACTGGGGATCGTTCCGCCGATCGGACGCCTCCTGGTGGTGGACTGGGCGCCCACGCAGGCCGAGGGCGACAAGCAGCTGTTCGTCTTCGACGGGGGAGTGCTGGACCAGCGGTGGCTGGACCAGATCGTCCTCGATCCGAGCGAGCTCACCGGATACGGGTTCCACGACGTGGGAGGGATCGCGGAGGTCACGATCCCTCCGCTGGTGCGCAGGGTCACCCAGGCCGTACGCGCCCGCCAGGAGGGCACGACGCTCTACCTGGAGAACGGTGAGTCCGTCCCGTAGGCGCCTATCCGGCGGTGAGGCGAAGAGTGTGGACGAAGACGGTCCATGCCGGACGGCTGTGGGTTTGGCGGCGGCGCTGCGCGCACGTGTGGGCGTCGAGGCCCGGGTGTCCAGGGCGCGGTCGGGTTCCAGCCAGCCGCGCCGGTGTACGAACTCGGCGTAGACGGAGGCCGTGCCGTACCCGTGGTCACCGTCCGGGACCAGCGGTCGGAACACGCCCGTGACCCCGGTGGGGGACCACGCCCCGCGTTCCTCCAGAAGCCGCTGGTACCCGTCCCACGCCTGCGGTTCGCGCTCCATGAACAGCAGGTGGTCCACCAGCATGCGCAGGGTGGGCTCGCCCCCGTGCGTCCCGGGTCGCCGCAGGGCCGAGTTCAACTGGCCGACGAGGTGGGCGTGTACGTCGCCGGACGCCACAGGTGTTCTGGAAACGCCCATGCGTGCGTTCTCCTCGCTGGGCGGCCCCGGTGGCTCCACGGGGCTCTGGGCCGTCGCGGCAGAGGTTGACGAACCTGTGTTAGCGAGTAACACTTCTTGTGCCGGGGCCGGTCGGGGGCAGGAGCGGACATGGACCAGCGCACGCGCAGGAGGCAGCGCAACAGGGCCGCCATCCAGGAGGCCGCCCTGCGCCTGTTCGAGCGGCAGGGCTACGAGGCGACCACGGTCGCCCAGATCGCCCGTGAGGCGGGCGTCTCGCACATGACGTTCTTCCGCTGCTTCCCCTCCAAGGAGGACGTGGTCCTGCGGGACGAGTACGACCCGATGCTGGAGGAGCTGGTCCGCGAGCAGCCCGACACGCTCCCGGCCGTCGAGCGGATCCACCGGGCCACCCTGGTCGGACTCGGCCGGGTCTACGAAGACAACCGGGAGGCGCTGCTCGCACGGGCCCGCCTCCTGCTGTCCATCCCGGCCCTGCGCTCGCGCATCGGAGAGAACCTGGCCTCGGCGAGCACCGCCTTCGAACGCGGTCTGGCCCCGCCCGGCACCAAGGCCCCTGCCCCCGGCCTGGCTCCGCCCGGGACCAAGCCCGACCTGGAGACCCGGGCCGTCGCCGCCGCCTGCTCGGCGGCGCTGTCCGAGGCCGTCATCGCCTGGGTCGACTCGGGCGGGGAGGACGAACTGCCCGCACTCGTCGACCGGGCCTTCCTCGCCCTGCGCGTCCCCTCACCCACCGACCACCGACCCTGAGGACCCCCATGACCGACCAGGTCATCACCGTCGAGGACCTCCGGGTCCGCTACCCGAACGCCGACCGGCCCGCGGTCGCGGGGATGAGCTTCTCCGTGGCCCGCGGCGAGGTCTTCGGGTTCCTCGGCCCCAGCGGCGCAGGAAAGTCCACGACCCAGAAGGTGCTCACCCGGCTGCTGCGCCGCTACGAGGGCGAGGTGCGCGTCCTCGGGCAGCCGCTGCGCGACCGGGGCGCGGACTACTTCGAGCGCGTGGGCGTGGGCTTCGAGCTCCCGGCCGGGTTCGGCAGGCTCACCGCCCGCGAGAACCTCGCCGCCTTCGCCTCCCTCTACCGCGGACCCGTCGAGGACCCCGGCGAACTCCTGGCCCGGGTGGACCTGGCCGACGCGGCCGACCGCAGGGTCGACGACCTGTCCAAGGGCATGCGCATGCGGCTCAACCTGGCCCGTGCGCTGGTCAACAGACCCGAACTCCTCTTCCTGGACGAGCCCACCTCGGGTCAGGACCCGGTGCGCTCCGCCCTGCTGCGGGAGGTCATTCGGGAGGCGGCCGACCGGGGGTGCACGGTCTTCCTCACCACGCACGACATGGCCACCGCCGACCTGCTGTGCGACCGGGTCGCCTTCGTGGCCGGAGGGCGGATCGCCGCCGTGGACACCCCGCGCGGCTTCAAGCTCCGCTACGGCCGCCCCGGACTCGTGGCCCGGGTGCGCGGACAGGCCCCCCGGGAGATGGCGATGGAGGCCCTGGCCGAGGACACCGAACTCCTGGCGCTGCTGAGGCGGGGCGCGGTGGAGACGCTGCACACCCGCGAGGCCTCGCTGGACGAGGTCTTCGCGACGGTCACCCGGGAGAGGCTGTGAACCGCCTGCTCGCGGCCACCGCGCTGGAGACGCGGGTCGGGCTGCGCTACGGCATCGTGCCCGTGGCCGCCGCCCTCGGCGTCGTGTGGACCCTGGTCCTGCTCGCGGTCCCCGCCGAGGCGGCCGGGACGGTGGCGGCCTACCTGCTCTTCCTCGACACGGCGGGCTTCGGCGCGCTCTTCGCCGCGGCCCTGCTGCTCTTCGAACGCACCGAGGGAACGCGTTCGGCGCTGACGGTCACCCCGCTGCGCGCGGGGGAGGGGGTGGCGGCCCGACTCGCGGTGCTCACCGCGCTGACGCTGCTCATCGCCGTGCCGATGCTCGCGGCGGCGCTGCGGGGCCGGTTCGGGGACCTCGCGCAGGCGCTGCCGCCGGTCCTGGGCGGGGTGGCGCTGACCTGCCTGCTGCTGCTCACCGTGTGCCTGGCGGTGGGAGCCCGCGCCCGGGACCTGTCGGGCTTCCTCCTGGCGGCCCCGCTCACCGTCGCGCCGCTGGTCCTGGTCCCCCTCGTGCACGTCAGCGGGATCCTGGAGCACCCGCTCCTGTACGCGGTCCCGACCACCGTCGGCGCCGACCTCATCCGCCTGGGAACCGCGCCCGACTCCCTCGCCGCGTCCCCCGCCGCCCTGGCCGCGGGCACGGTCTACGCGCTGGCGTGGGCGGCGGCCGGGACCGTCGCCGCCTCCCGCGCGGTCGAGCGCGGAGCGGCCCCCGCGCCCCGGCGGCGGGCGAACGGCAGGGGTGCGAACGACCAGGGCGCGGCCGGGTCCGCCCGGCCGGTCGCCGGGCGCGGCGGCCTCCCGGCGATCGCGCGCTTCGCCCGCGTCGACCTCTTCGGCACGGGGCGCGACCCCCTGCTGCTGCTCATGCTCTGCGCTCCGGTGCTGCTCGCGCTGGTCATCCGCCTCGTCCTCCCCCCGGCCTCGGAGTTCCTCCTCGGCTCCCACGGGTTCGACCTCGCACCGCACACCCCCGTGGTCCTGGCGGCGCTGGTCCTGCTGCACGTGCCCATGATGTTCGGGGTGGTCGGCGGCCTGCGCGCCGTCGAGGACTCCGACGAGAACGTCCTGCTCGTGCTGCGCGCCTCGCCCGTGTCCGTGCCCGCCTACCTCGGCTACCGGACGGCCCTGGTCACCGCCCTGTCCCTGGCCGGGCTCGCCGCGGCACTCCCGCTGAGCGGGCTCATGACCTCCGGGTGGTCCGCGCCGGTCGTGGTCGCCCTCGTGCTCGCGGCCCTCCAGGCACCGCTGCTGACGGCGTCCATGACGGCGCTGGCGGCCAACAAGGTGGAGGCCCTGGTCGTGGTCAAGGGCCTCGGCGCGCTCCTGGTCCTCACCCCCGTGGCGGCCTGGGTCCTGCCCGCGCCCTGGAACCTCCTGCTGCTGCCGCTCCCGCCGTCCTGGCCCGCCCTGGCCCTGCCCGGCTACGACGCCGGACCGCTGGGACCGTGGCTGTGCCTGGCGGGCGGGATCCTGGTCGCGGCCGCGGCGCTGGCGCTCCTGCTGCGGCGCACCGTGCGGCGGATCGAGGGCGCGTAGACGAACGCGCGGCCGGGGAGGCGCTTCCGGCCTACGGCGAGGCCGTGCACCGGGACCCCGGTCGCGCCCCCGACCCCGGGTCTTCCGGGGTCAGGGGCGCGATCACCAGGCTCCGTTCAGGCGGGCAGGTCGCGGCGGCGCAGCGCCCACAGCCCGACAGCCGTGAGCAGCGCGGCCAGTGCCGTCAGCAGCGCATAGGCGGCCGGGGTCTCCCGGTAGTACGGATTGACGTGGGCGAAGGGCGAGACCAGTACGAACACCACCTCCGGCACCAGGTTCACCTTCACGGCGATCTCGGTCAGGATCCCGACGGACAGGAACCCCCAGCCCACCGCCGCGCACGCGCGCGGGACCGTCCCGTAGGCCAGGAGGGTGACGGCCACGACCACCCACACGGCCGGGGCCAGGGACAGCGTCAGCGCGGTGAAGCGCCCGACGTCGGCCCACACCCGCTCGCCGTCCAGACCCGCGCCCAGGCCCACGGCCGCGCCCAGGGCGGCCAGCAGGACCACGGGCGCGGCGAAGGCCGCCGCCGCGTGCGCCAGCGCCCAGGCCGTCCGGCCGGTCGGCCCCGCGAGCAGCAGCTCCCCCGTTCCGGCGTTCTCCTCGGCGCGCACGCGCAGGGCCGTGAGCACGGCGTGGGCAGCGACGGGGAACACGAAGGCGAAGACGACGTAGACGAAGAAGGTGTCGGCGGGCGCCACGCCCAGTTCGGCGGCCATCGCGCGCACCCACGGCATGTCGGCGTACTCGGCCATGGCCTCCGCGCCGGTGCGGCCCATCACCAGCCCCATGACCGCGAGGGCGCCCGCCCACACCAGCACGGAGCCGCGGTGCAGCCGCCAGACCAGGGCGGGCACCGACCGCAGCCACCCGGCCGCCCGCACGGGGCCGCCCCGCCGGGAGAACAGGGCGGAGCCCAGGTCGCGCCGTTCGGCCAGGGCGAACGCGGCCGCGACGGTCAGCGTGATCCAGGCCAGGACCGGGAGCAGGGCCCACCACCGCTCGTCGGCGAAGGGGCGCACGTTCTCCAGCCACCCGTTGGGCACCGCCCATGTCAGCCACAGGGCGTCCCCGCCCGCCGCGGCGCCCGTGCCGCGCACCATGTGCATGACGTAGAACGCGCCCAGAGCCAGCCCCGCCGCGGTCCCCGGGCGGGTGGTGCACTGCACCGCGACGGCGGCCAGGCCCGCGCCCACCCCCGCCGCGGCGGCGGTGACCAGGGCCAGCGCCACCGAGCCCGCCACGGGCAGCCCCAGGGCGAGCAGGCCCGCCGCGACGACGGCCGCCAGTACGGCCGCCGAGCCCAGCACCACGGTGAGCGCGGCCGCCAGACCCGCGTGCCTGCCCAGCGGCGCGCCCCCGAGCAGTTCGCTCCGGCCCGAGGCCTCCTCGGTACGGGTGCCGCGCACCACCAGCAGCACCGCGCCCAGGGCGGCGCACATGGTGGCGGCGGCGAACGCCTGCTGGGCGACCAGGGCCTCGGCGCTCGCGGCGAAGGCGCGGCCCTGGAACAGGACGAACATGGGCACGCTCTGGAGCTGTTCCCACCGCTCCTGGCGCGCCTCGGAGGTGGGGTAGGTGGCGTCGGCCGCCGCCGCGCCGCCCAGGGCGATACCGGCCGTGACGGTCAGCCACACGGCGACCAGGACCCGGTCGCGGCGCAGGGACAGCCGCGCCAGGTGTCGCGTCCCGGCCGGCAACGGCGGGAAGACCGCTCGGAGAGGCCGCGCGGAGACGGGCGTGCTCATCGGACCCGCTCCCGGTGTTCGCCGCCGCGGTCGGCCGTGGTGTAGTGGCGCAGGAACAGCTCCTCCAGCGTGGGCGGCCGCACGGTCAGGTCGCGCACCCCCAGCCCGGCCAGGCGCGCGCACAGGGTCTCCAGCCCCGACGGTTCGGCGTGCAGGCGTACGCGTGGACCCTCCACCGCCAGGTCGTGCACACCGGGCAGGGCGGCGAGTCCGTCGGGGGGCCCGGTGAGTTCGGCGGTCACGGTCAGACGGGACAGGTGGCGCAGCTCGGCCAGGGTCCCGCTCTCCACCGTGCGTCCGGCCCGGATGATGCTGACCCGGTCGCAGAGCGCCTCCACCTCGGACAGGATGTGGCTGGAGAGCAGGACGGTGCGGCCCCGGGCCCTCTCCTCGGCGACGGTGTGGCGGAAGGCCTCCTCCATGAGCGGGTCCAGACCCGACGTGGGCTCGTCCAGGACCAGGAGTTCGGTGTCGGCGGCCAGCGCGGCCACCAGCGCGACCTTTTGCCGGTTGCCCTTGGAGTAGGCGCGGCCCCGGGTGCGTGGGTCCAGCTCGAAGCGGTCCACGAGTGCGGCGCGGCGCCGCTGGTCGGTCCCGCCGCGCACGCGGCCGAGCAGGTCGAGGATCTCCCCGCCGGAGAGCCCCGGCCACAGGGCGACGTCGCCCGGGACGTAGGCCAGTCGGCGGTGCAGGGCGGCGGCGTCCCGCCAGGGGTCGCCGCCGAGCAGGCGCGCGGTGCCGGAGTCGGCCCGGGCCAGTCCGAGCAGGACGCGGATCGCCGTCGTCTTGCCCGCGCCGTTGGGGCCGAGGAAGCCGTGGACCTCCCCGGTTCGTACGCGCAGGTCCAGTCCGTCCAGGGCCCTGGTGGGCCCGAAGCGCTTGGTCAGGCCCGCGACGTGGATCGCGTCCGTCATGGTTCTTCTCCCGGGGGGTCGGAGTCGGGCTCGGGGTGGGGGAGGGCGTCGGCGATCCGCCGTCCCTGCTCGCCGGCGAAGAAGTCGGCCATCGCGGTGTAGACCCCGGCCATGGCCGCGCCGACGCGCGGAGCGTGCTCGGGGTCGAGCGAGTCGGCCGCCATGCGGCGGGACAGGTGGAGGTGCAGGACGAGCGTGCCCAGGTGCATGGCGCCCATGACCGCGGCGGTGTCCCGTGTGGTCCGTGCTCCCGGCGGATAGCGGTCGGGCCAGTGCTCGCTGAGGAAGCGCTCGGCGAAGTCGGCGCCGGTGTCGAAGAACTCCGAGGCCGAGTCGGACCCCTCCACCAGGGCGCGGGCGAGGTAACGGGTGCTGGTGTGGCTGGCCTGGTACATCGCCGCCCCGAACCCCGGGGCGGCCGCGTCCTCGCCCAGACTGCCGCGGGCCTGTTCGAGCAGGGTGCCGATGGCGTACGCGTCGCAGGCCGCGCGCAGGCCCTCCTTGGAGCCGAAGTGGTGGCGGATCAGGCCGGTGGACACGCCCGCCTCGGCGGCGATGGCCTGGACGGTCGCGCCCTTGACCCCGCGGTCGGCGAAGACCGCCAGGGCGGCGTCGCGGATGCGCGCCCGCCCGGTGAGGTCCTCGTTGGGTGGCGGTGGTGTGGAGCTCATGCCGTCAGACTACACGATCATGTAGCGAACTACACGTTCGTGTAGCACTTTTCGCCCAGGACCGATTTCGCCCAGGACCGATTTCGCGCCCAGGACCGAACGGCCAACGTGAAGGCGGGTGACTTCCGTGCCCTGACGGCGAAGGGCCCCGCGCCCCTTCCCGGGGACCCCTCGCCGCGGGCCTCAGACCGGTTGGTCGAAGCGGGGCGTGCGCGCGAACAGGTCGGTCACCTCGCCCGACACCTCGAAGGGGGCCGTGCCGCGGCGGAAGACGATCGCCGGGCCCGGCGCGCCCGGCTGCACCGCCGTGCCGCCCACGGTCGCGCGGACCACGTCCGACCCCGCGCCCCGCACGCGCAGGTGCGTCCCCTCCCGTAGGCCGAGGACGTCCACGTCGTTGGCCTCCAGGAACTCCCTCAGCCGGATCTCGCGGGTCTCGCCCTGGTGCGTGGACCGGGGGTCGGCGTCCAGGTAGTGCGGGTTGATCTGGAACGGTACGAGCCCCAGCGCGGTGAAGGACGACGGCTCCACGATGGGCATGTCGTTGGTGGTGCGCAGCGTGGGCGCGGTGATGTTGGTGCCCGCGCTCGCCCCCATGTAGGGCAGTCCGGCCAGGACGCGGTCGCGCAGGTCGTCCAGCAGCCCGGTGCGCTGGAGGGCGGCCACGAGGCGGAACGTGTTGCCGCCGCCCACGAAGACGGCCTGTGCCTCGTCCAGGACCCGCGCGGCCCCGGAGTCCGCCGGGACCCCCGTCACGCGGACTCCGCGCGCCGCGAAGGCCTCGGCCACCCGCGAGGTGTAGGCGTCGTGGTCGCCTCCCGCGAACGGCACGAACGCGACCGCGTCCCGGCCGTCGAGGAAGGCCTCCACCTCCTCCCACGCGTGGTCGAGGTAGTCCCGGCCGTGGTTGGTCGAGTTGGAGAGGAGCAGCAGCTCGGGCATGGTCCCCCTTCAGGGAGTGGTCGGGCGCGGGGAGGGGCGGGAGCCGTGCCCCCGCCTCCAGTTGCGCGTGGGCGGTGCCGGGCGGCGGTTGGACAGCAGCCCGGTGAGGTCGTCGGCGGCGGCGCGCAGCGGCGCCAGGTGGTCGAGCAGGTCGTCGTCGTGGTCGGAGTGCTTGTTCTCCACCAGCGTCACGGAGCCGACCGGGCGCTTGCCGCCGAACACGGGGACGGCCAGAGCGCGGGACGCGGCGTCGTACTCGCCCTGGGAGAGCGCGTAGCCCTGCTCGACGGCCGCGTCGAAGAGCTCCTCGACCTGCTGCTCGTCGAAGGGCGTGAGGTCGGAGAAGCGGGCGGAGGGGCGCCCCGCCAGCAGGGCCCTGCGCTCCGCCGGATCCAGGAAGGCGAAGTAGGCCCGGGAGGTGGCCCCGGCGTGGGCCGGGTAGAGCTCGTCGACGAAGGGGTGGGAGCGGCGCGGGCCCTCCGAGCCGCCGACCGCGGCGATGCAGCGCACGTGCGCGCCGTCGGGGACGCAGAACAGGCAGGTGCGGCCGCTGGAGCGGGCCAGGTCCGCGAGCAGGGGTTCGGCCAGGGCGGAGAGGCCGCCCGAGCGCTCCCACAGGCCCGCCATGCGCCACATGGCGGGGCCCATGCTGTAGCGGCGCGTGTCGGGGTCGGCGCGCAGGAACCCCTTGCCCGCCAGGGAGGCGAGGAGGCGCTGGGCGGTCGACTTCGACAGGCCGAACTCGTCGGCGAGTTCGAGGACGCCCCAGCTCGTGCGGTACTCGTCGAAGCTGAGGAGGACGTCGAGCGCCCGGTCGACCGTCTGGAGCGGGCCGGTGCGTTCCGTGGAACCGGTGGACATGGAAGCCCACCCTACGTCTGACGGAGGATCCGACACCCCCGCTTCCAGGGATCGAAATGTGATCTTAACTCCCAGATAGTGGGAAACCTTTGCCCTGGCGGGTGAACGGAAGGCAGCCTGGGCGTGACGGGCCAGGACGCGGCAGCCGCGCACCGCAGCCCTTTGACCAGCGATACTCCGTCCTCGACGGACGTGAGCCATCCCTGAAGGACACACATGGAACCGTCGGCACCTGGTTCGTCCACCGAACCGCAGACCCCGGGAAGCGCCCGCCACCCACGCGCGTTCGAACCCGTCGTCGTCATCGTCACCGTCCTGGTGAGCCTCCTCGGGGCCGTGATCGGGATCCACATGTTGACTTCCTCTCCCTCGTGAACGAGGGAGATTCCGACCGAGCCTTACGGCCCGGCGGCGCTACGCGCCTCACGGCGCGCGCTGGTTCCTGCTTCGTCGACATGGCACCCCAGAGGTCTCCGCAGGCTGGCACGGTTTACCCCGAAGGATTAGTCCATCCGCGCACAAGAATGTTCTGGGCCGCGTTCACATCCGCATGCGCCCTGTGCCCGCACCTGCCGCACTGGAAGACCGATTGGCTCTCTCGGTTCTCCGGCGCGACATGCCCGCACGGGTGACAGGTCTGCGAGGTGTACGCGGGGTTGGCCTCCACGATCCGGGTGCCGGTGCGCCGAGCCGCGTTCTGACAGGCGAGCTTGAACCCGTACCACCCCTTGGCCAGGATCGCCCGGTTCAATCCCGCCTTCTGCCGAACGTTGACGCCCGGCGCGTCGACCGTGCCTTTGGCGGAGGCGGTCATGTTCTTGATGTGGAGCTTTTCCAGCACCACGACCGCGTTCTTGGCACACAACACGTGCGCGGTCTGCGCGGCGAAATCGGCGCGGCGGGCCCGCACTCGCCCGGTCAGCGTGGACAGGGCGGCCTTGGTCCTGGCCCGGTTGTTCGACCCCCGGCGTTGGCGGGACAGGCTTCGGTACAGGCGGCGTTCGCGCTCGGCCTCTTTGGGGGTTTGGAACACCTGGTCGAGCAGGTCGCCGTCGGAGGTGGCGACCGCCACCGCCACACCTCGGTCGATGCCCACCGCGCTGCCGGGACGCTCATGCGCCTCGGGGGTGGTCTGGCCATCCTCACACAACAAGGCCACGTACCAGTGGGCGCCGTCGCGGGAGACGGTGGCCGAGCGGACCGTGCCCCCGGGGCGCACGCGACCAGCGAAAGCGCACCCACCCCAGCTTGGGCAGTTTGACCCGTCCCCACCTGCGGCCCAGGCGTTCGATGCTCATCCGCCCGCCGTCGGGGAAGCGGAAGGAGGGCTTCCACCGGCCCTTGGCACGCCACCGCACACCGAACGTGCCGTGGTCCTGACAGGCCCGGTCCAGGTCACGCAGGGTCTGCTGGAGGATGTGGGACGGGGCGGTCTGAAGCCAGGTCTCCTCGGTCTTGGCCTCGGCCAGCTCACGGGCCTGGAGGTGGTAGCCGCAGTAGGGCAGGCGCTGGCCGCGCTGCCAGCGGGACACGGCCTCGCGGCGCTGGTGCAGACCGGTGTTCCACACCGCTCGACAGATATCGCTATAGACCTCGCACTGCCCGGTTTGCTCGTCGGTGAGCGCGAGCCGGTACCGAAACCCCGTCAGCATGATGAGACCACCTCCCCTCGAATCAGCACACACACCGTAGCGATGCCCTACGACATTGTGATGGGAACGGCTTACCCCGCCCTGAAGGAGGGAGTCTGCCCCACTACCGGGCTGCTCGTCGCCACGCCCAACGCCGGATGGCTCGTCCTCGCCGGTCTGGCGGTCCGCCTGGTGTGGGAGCGCCGCCGCGGCGAGAAGGGCGAGCAGGAGATCGCCCTGGTCGGCGCCGGCCTCATCGCCGGTGACTCCGTCCACTCCGTCGGCACCATCTTCAGCCGCTGAACCCGGGAGGGACCATGACACGACTCGGAGTCGTCACCATCGGCCAGGCGCCGCGTCCGGACCTGACGCCGGAGATCACCGCCCTGGCGCCCGGTGTCGCCGTGTTCGGCGAGCACTTCCAGGAGGCGCCGGTAGCCCGCTGCGTCATCGCTGATGCGGAGTTTGGCCAGCGGAGTCCCATCCTCGTTGACCAGGGCGACGTCGTGATGGGCCTCGGCCCAATCGATCCCGCAGAACACCGCCATCTACTTCTCCCTTGTTCGTGTGCCGGTGCCGGTGGTGGGCCTGTGCGGTCCGCGCGGCGCCCTAATTCCAAGGCTCGTGGGCCTGCCATCTCAGTAGCCGTTCGCGGTACCAGCGCACCACAGGGGCCCCGGTCTTGGTCAGAGCTCTTCGGCTCGGGATCAAGGAGTGGGGGTCGCCCTGCGGTCGGCTCGCACCACGAGGAACAACGCTCACAGGCGCGATGGGGTTTCGTGGTGGCCCGAAGGCACCGGGCGCCACCGGTCTCTCAGGAGGCCTCGCCGGGCCGGGAACCAACAGGGGTTGGCCCGGTGCCCACGCGGCCACCACGAAACAGGCCCATCTTCGACCAGTCCGTCAGTCCCCCAGTGGGGCTGTCTGGAACCGCTTACGAACGAATTAGGGAACCCATGTCCTGGAGCCACGTCATCGAGACCCACGACCTGCTCGACACCCCGACCGCCGACGGGGCGTCCGTGGCGGAGTACCTGCGCCGCCACGGCGCGGCCGACGGCGAGGTCGTCGTCGAGACCGTCGCGGGCGAGGGCGGGTCCACCGACTTCGTCCGGGTGACGATCGCCGGTACCGACGGAGCCGCCTCCGGCGGTTCCGCACCCACCCTGGGCATCCTCGGCCGCCTCGGCGGCCTGGGCGCGCGCCCGGAGCAGATCGGCTTCGTCAGCGACGGAGACGGCGCCCTCACCGCCGTCTCCGCGGCGGCCAAGCTCCTGGACATGCGCCGCCGGGGCGACACCCTGCCCGGCGACGTCGTGCTCGCCACCCACGTCGATCCCGACGCCCCGACCCAGCCCCACGACCCCGTCCCGTTCATGGGCTCGGTCGTGGACCAGGACGTCAGCAACCGGCACGAGGTCCTGTCCGCCATGGACGCGATCCTGTCCGTGGACACCACCAAGGGCAACCGGGTCTGCAACCACCACGGCATCGCCATCACCCCGGCCGTCGTCGACGGGTGGATCGTCCGGGTCCCGGAGAGCCTGCTCGACATCGTCTCCCGCACCACCGGCCGCGCCCCGGTCGTCATGCCGCTGACCATGCAGGACATCACCCCGTACGGCAACGGCGTCTACCACGTGAACTCGATCCTGCAACCGTCGACGGCCACCAGCGTCCCGGTCGTGGGCGTGGCCATCGTGACCGAGGAGGCCGTGGCCGGGTCGGCCACCGGCGCGACGGACCTGCGCAGCGTGGAGAGCGCCGTCCGGTTCGTCATCGAGACCGCGAAGGACTACGGCCGCGGCATCCCCGCTTCGTCGACGCCGACGAGGTGCGGCGGCTCCAGGAGCTGTACGGGAGCATGTCCCACCTGCGCGGCGCGGGCGAGCCCGCCGCCTCCTGAGGTCTGAGCCTCTGAGGGGTGCCGTCCCGCCCGGGCCACGGGGCGGGACGGCGTCCTCTGTTTCCCGGCACGCGCGGTCCCGAGTCGTCCGCCGACTCCGAACGGCGTGCCCACCCGTGCCCTCAGTCCTCCCTCGGCCGTTCCCCCTCCGCTGGCTTCGGCTGCTCCTCGTGTTCCCTGTCGAGGTCCTCCGCGGGGATCCTGCGCAGGAGAGCGAAGACCAGCACCGCCGCGACGGCGAGAACGAGGGCTGAGCTCAGGGCCGACGACTGCATCCCCTCGGTGAAGGCCCGGAAGGCCACCTCCCGCACCTGGTCACCGGCCTCGGCCGGAAGCTGCTCGGACACGGCGACCGCACCGGGCAGCGTCTCCTGTACCGCCTCCGCGACCTCGGGCGGCGCGTCGTCGGGTGCCTCGGCGCTCACCCCGCTGCGGTAGACCGCCATGCCGATACTGCCCAGGATCGCGATGCCCAGCGCGCCGCCGAGCTCGCCGGCGGCCTCGGACAGGGACGCCGCGGCCCCGGCGCGTCGCGGCGGGGCGCTCGCCACGACCAGGTCGGTGCAGATCGAGGCGATCGCACCCATGCCGGCGCCCACCATGCCCATGCCGCCCAACAACAGGGCGATACTCGCCTCAGGGGTGATCTGCGTCAGCGTCAGCATGCCGCACGTACCCAGCACCAGGGCGAAACCGACCACATTGCCCGGGTGGACACGTGTGGACAGGGCCACGGAGAGGACCGCTCCCGTCGCCGACATGACCACCATCGGCAGCATCCACAGTCCGGCGGTGATCGGCCGCAGGTCCAGGACCAGTTGCAGGTACTGCGACACGAAGAACATGAACCCGACCAGCGAGAACACCCCGAGCAGCACGGTGACCAGCGCGACGCTGAACCCGGGGTCGCGGAACAGCCGCACGTCGATCACGGGATCGGTCAGCCGGAGCTGGCGGAGCACCAGCCAGGTCCCGACCGCCAGGCCGACCGCCACGGACGCCATGGCCGTCCAGGTGGGCCCGTCCTCGGAGAACTGTTTGATCCCGTACACGATCGGCAGGATCGAGGCCAGGGAGAGGAGCGCGCTCAGCCAGTCGAGCCCGCCCGCGTGCTTGTCCCGGGCCTCCGGCAGCAGGAACGGTCCGACGACGAGCAGCAGCACCATGACGGGGACGTTGACCAGGAAAACCGACCCCCACCAGAAGAACTCCAGCAGGATGCCGCCCGCCAGCGGACCGACGGCCGTCCCGCCGATGAACCCGCCGGTCCACAGCCCGATGGCCAGCTTGCGCTGACCGGGATCGAGGAACAGGGTGCGGATGAGGGCCAGCGTCGCCGGCATCAGCGTGGCTCCGGCCACCCCGAGTACCGCGCGGGCCGCGATGAGCATCCCGGGAGTGGTGGCGAAGGCCGAGGCGACCGAGGCGACGCCAAACGCGGCGGCACCCAGGAGCAGGAGCCTGCGCCTGCCGATCCGATCGCCCAGGGCCCCCATGGTCAGGAGAAGCCCCGCCAGGAGGAACGTGTAGACGTCCATGATCCACAGCAACTCGGTGCTGCTGGGACGTAGGTCGGCGCCGAGGTGGGGGACGGCGAAGTTCATCACGGTGACGCTCATCGCGATCAGCAGCACCGGGAGCATCAGGACGACCAGGCCGCCCCACTCCCGTCGTCCCGCTCGTGTGGGTGGTGGAGTCGGGGATTGCGTTGTGTCCATGGCCGCACCCTGTTCCCTCGCGCTGACCGCGCGCGTACCGCGTGCTGACCGGGTGCTGACGGCCGCACTGCCCTCCGGCGGCTCCGGACGCACTCCCTCGGGGCTCGCTCCGCCGCCGGGACCCGCCCGTGCCGCGTGCCGGTCCGGGATACTGGGCCCCATGCGTTTCGGGATCCTCGGGGCGACCGAGGTACGCGGTGACGACGGCACGCTCCTGGCCACCGGCGGCGTCCGGAGGAAGGCGGTGCTCATCGTGCTGGCCCTGGAGGCCGGTCGGTGGGTCACGAGGGATCGGCTCATCGACGACGTCTACGGGCAGCATCCTCCGGCCGGGGCGGCCAACGCCCTCCAGTCCCAGGTCTCCCGGCTGCGCGGCGGCCTGCACGGCACCGACCGCGACGTCCTGGAGTCCGGGTCGGCCGGATACCGGCTGGCCGTCGATCCGCTCGACGTGGACGCGCACCGCTTCGAACGCCTCGCCGCGAGCGGACGCGACGCGCTCGGTGCGGGGAGGTTCGACCGGGCCGCCGCACTCCTGGACGAGGCCCTGACGCTCTGGCGCGGCCCGGCCCTGGCCGACGCGGCCGAGGCGGACTTCGCCCGCGCCCCCGCGCAGCGGCTGTCCGAACTGCGGTTGACCGCGTGGGAGAACCGGATGGCGGCGGGGCTGTCACGCGGTGAGGGCGCCGCCCTCGTCGAGGAACTCCACGGCCTCGTGCGGGCCCACCCGCTGCGCGAGCGGATGCGGGGCCACCTGATGCGCGCCCTGCACGCCGCCGGACGCCAGGCGGAGGCCCTGGCCGTGTACGCGGACGGCCGAGCCCTGCTGGCCGAGGAGTTGGGCGCCGACCCCTCGCCGGAACTGAGCCGCGTCCACACCGCCATCCTGCGCGGCCAGCCCCTGGCGGACCCGGGCGTCCGAGCCGCCACGGGCGACCTGGACGGGGAAGCCACGGCCTCCCGGCAGCGACCTGTTTCCGAGGGCCGACCGACCCCCCAATCCCGACCGACCCCCGAACACCGACCGGTTCCCGAAAGCCCACCCGGGCCAGAAGACCGGTCGGTCCCCGAACACCGACCGGGCCCCGACCGCGGACCGGCGCCCGCCCGCCCGGCCCCGACCGGTGTCCCGGCCCCGATCACCAGCTTCGTCGGGAGCACGGAGGGGCCGCGCGGTGTGCGCGCTCTCCTGGAGAAGTCCCGGCTGGTCACCCTCACCGGGCCGGGCGGCGTCGGCAAGACCAGGATGGCGGTCGAGACCGCCCGCCTCGCAGCGGACGTGTGCTTCGTGGACCTGACCCCCGTCGACTCCGGCGCCTCGGTGGCCCAGGCCGTCCTCACCGCGCTCGGGATGCGCGAGCCGGGCTGGACGCGCCCGCCCGCACACGTCCACGGTCACCCCGTGGACCGGGTCATCGAGGCGCTGGACGACCGCGCCCTGTTGCTCGTCCTGGACAACTGCGAGCACGTGCTGTCGGCGGCGGCCCGTCTGGCGGGGCGGCTGCTCGGGAGCTGCCCGCGTCTGCGCGTCCTGGCGACGAGCCAGGAGACGCTGGGCATCACCGGCGAGGCGCTGTGGCCGGTCGCTCCACTGTCCCTTCCCCCGGCCGACGCCGACCCCGCCGAGGCTCTGCGCCACCCGTCGGTGCGCCTGCTGGCCGAGCGGGCGGTGGCGGTCCGCCCCGACTTCGCGGTGGACGAGTCCAACGTCGCCGCCGTCACCCTCGTCTGCCGTGCCCTGGACGGACTGCCCCTGGCCATCGAGTTGGCCGCCGCGCGACTGAACGCCCTGCCGCCCGAGGAGATCGCCGCCCGGCTCGACGACCGCTTCTCCCTGCTCACCCGGGGCAGCCGCACCGCGGTGGCCAAACACCGCACACTGCGCGCCGTGGTGGAGTGGAGCTGGGGGCTCCTCGACGAGCGCGAACAGCGCCTGGCCCGCAGGTTCGCCGTCTTCGGCGGTGGCGCCGACCTGGACGCCGTCCGCGAGGTCTGCGGACTGGGCGACTCCACCGCCGACGCCGTCGCGGGCCTGGTGGAGAAGTCCCTCATCGAGGCGGTCGACGGTGCCCGGCGCTACCGGATGCTCGCCACCGTCCGGGCGTTCGGAGCCGAGCACCTGGACGAGTCCGGTGAGCGGCACGGAATCCGGCGTGCCCACGCGGCCCACTTCCTGGGCCTGGCCCGCGCCGCGGAGCCGCGGCTGCGCGGCGCCGCCCAGGGGGAGTGGCTGCCCCGACTCCTGGCCGAACACGACAACCTGCACACCGCCCTGCGCTGGTCGGTGGAGCACGACACCGCGACCGCGCTGGAGCTGACCGCCGCCCTCTCCGCCTACTGGTGGCTGCGCGGGCGGCACGACGAGAGCGCCCCGCTGGCGGCCAGGCTGCTCGGGAGGGTCGGGGACGCGGTGCCCGGGGACCTGGCCGAGGAGTACGTGCTCTGCCTGGCCAACGCCGTCGCGGTCGAGTCCGACACGGTGGACGAGACCGCCTGGCGCAGAGCCGAAGCGCTGGTGGGCGGCCTCGACCTGCCCCTGCGCTGGCCGCTGCTGGCGCTGCTGTGGCCGACGTCCGCTGGCCGGTCCGGGCGCGGACGCGGCGGCATCGCCCCCTTCCTGGAGCGCTGCGGCGGCGACGCCGACCCCTGGGTGCGCGCGGCCTCCCACGTCGTGCTCGGTTACCTGCGGTTCTTCCACGGCGACCCCGACCCGGCGGAGGAGGCGTTCACGACCGGCCTGGCCGCCTTCCGGGCCCTGGGCGACCAGTGGGGCGCGGTCCAGGCGCTCGCGGGGCTGGCGACCCTCACCTCCTGGCAGGGCGACCTCCCGCGCACCCTCGCCCTCACCGACGAGGCCCTGTCGGCCACGGACCGGCTCGGCGCCCTGGAGGACAGCGCCGACCTGGTCCGGCTGCGGGCCGAGGGGATGCTGAACGCGGGCGACCTGGACGGCGCCCACGAGGCGTTCGGTCGGGCCGCCGAACTCTCCCGGCGCAGCGCCGCGCGCGGGGTCCTGCTCGCCTCGTGGTACGGGCTCGGCGAGGTGGCGAGACTGCGCGGTGACCTCGCCGAGGCGCGTCGCCTCGGCGAGATCACGTTGGACGCGGTCCGTACCGCCGCGGCCGGGGGAGGGGCCGTGAACGCGCAGCGCACGCTGGTCGCACAGGGGCGCCTGGCCGCGGCAGACGGCGATCCCGAGCGGGCCCGCGACTGGTACAGGCGGGCCCTGACGGGTGACACGGCGCTGTGGTACCCGACCCGGACCACCCTCGCCGCCGAGGTCCTCGCCGAGGCCGCGCTGCTCGACGGCGACCCCGAGCGGGCCGCCGTCCTGCTGGGCGTCAGCGCCTCGGTCCGCGGCTGCCTGGAGCCGTCCGCCCCCGACGCGGTCCGGCTGGTCGGCGCGGCGAGGTCCTCGCTCGGCGAGGACGCCTACCGCGACGCCTGCGCCCGGGGACTGGCGCTGTCGCGTTCCGGGCGAAGCGAGGCGATCGACGTGGCCCGCCGGAAGTACTTCGCCTGAACCCGCCGCATGCGATGCGGGCCCGTCGAACCCGGCGGGCCCCGCCCCATCCGGTGTGGGCCCGCCACCTCAGGCCCGCGGGACGGTCAGGCGCCGCCCAGGGTCGAGACGTCGATGACGAACCGGTACCGCACGTCCGAGGCCAGCACCCGCTCCCAGGCCTCGTTGATCCGGTCGGCGCCGACGCCCTCGACCTCGGGGGCGATGCCGTGCTCGGCGCAGAAGTCCAGCATCTCCTGGGTCTGGGCGATGCCGCCGATCTTGGAACCGGCGACGGTGCCTGGTTCCTCGTGGTGACCATCGACGTTCCCGACACCCCTGGGATCGAACCCGACTCCTTCCTCGGGGTGGACCTGGGCATCGTCAACATCGCCACCACCAGCGATGGCCAGGTGATGGCCGGGCGCCAGATCAACCGGTACCGCAGGCACCAGCTGAGGCTGCGCCAGAAGTTGCAGGCCAAGGGCACCCGCTCCGCCAAGCGCCTGCTCAGGAAGCGGCGCCGCCGTGAGGCCGGGCACTCCAAGGATGTCAACCACCGGATTTCGAAACGCATCGTGGCCGAGGCCGAACGCACCGGGCGCGGCATCTCCCTCGAAGACCTCAAGGGGATTCGCACCCGGGTACGGCGTGCGACACGAAGTCGCACACAACAAGTGAGCATTTCTGAAAGGAAGGTGATGCTCCGGGCCAGTGTCCAGGCCCCGTCCCCACACTCACATGCGTCGCTAGTAATGGCGGGGTGTGAAGCTGAGGGTGGTGTCATACCGTCGTAGCAACACCGCAGGTCACAGGGGTTGCTCATGGGAACACGACGGATGCTCACCCTCGCTGAACGCGAGGAGATCGCGCTCGCCCACACACGAGGGGAAGGCGTACGCGCCATCGCCCGCCTGATCGGCCGGGACCAGTCGATCATCAGCCGTGAGCTGGCCCGTAACACCTCCAAGCGCGGATACAGAGCCACCACCGCCCACCAACGTGCCCGCGACCGTCGGGCCCGCCCCCAACCACGCCGTGTGGACACCGACCCCCTCATCCGCGAGCGGGTCCTGGGCGACCTGGGCCGGGGCCGCCGAGGCCAGGAGGCGTGGGACGCGGGGCGGAAGTCACACGTCCCACCCGACCACCCCTAGCGGAGTGGTCGGGTCAGACGCGGTGGGCTCCCTCGCACCCAGCGGGGTGGTGCAACCGCACGCTCGGTCCCTTCAGGACCGAGAAGCTGACAGGAGTTCGTGTTGGGTGTGCGTCGAACCCTGCGGGACCGCCGTTCCCCGTGCCGCCAGGTCTCCCCCGCTCCGGACACGGCGTGGGATGATGGCACCCATGGCCGACAGGGATGCACAGGAACAGCGGTTGCGCGACATCGCCGTCATCCGCCGCGTCCGTGACCGGATCGACCGCGAGTACGCCCAGCCCCTCAACGTCGAGGCGCTGGCCCGCGGGGCGCACATGTCGGCCGGGCACCTGAGCAGGGAGTTCCGCCGCGTCTACGGTGAGTCGCCGTACTCGTACCTGATGACCCGGCGGATCGAACGCGCGATGACGCTGCTGCGCCGAGGGGACCTCAGCGTCACCGAGGTCTGCTTCGCGGTGGGCTCGTCCTCGCTGGGCACGTTCAGCACGAGGTTCACCGAGCTGGTCGGCGTGCCGCCGAGCGTCTACCGCCGCGACCACTCGCGGGCGGCGGCGGGTATCCCGCCGTGCCTGGCCAAGCAGGTGACCAGACCGGTCAGGAATCAAGAAGCGCGCGCCCTGTAGCCAGGCCTAGCGTTGAGGGCATGGACATCACCATTCACCATGTCTCCCGGAGGATGCCCCGGCCTTGAGGCCGGGGAGGAATCCGGGCAGGCAGTCGGCACCTTTCCCGTTTTGCCTTACACATACTTCTCCTTGCTCTAACCTTTGCCGTATGCGGACGGCGTACAAGTGCCGGGCCTACCCGGACCCCGAACAAGCGGCCCAGCTGGGTCGCACGTTCGGATGCGTGCGCCTGGTGTGGAACAAAACGCTCGCCGACCGCCACACCGCCTACCACCAGCACGGCCGCACGACCTCCTACAAACAGACCGACGCCGCGCTGACCCAGTGGAAGAAGACCGAAGACCTGGCGTTCTTGTCCGAGGTGTCCTCGGTGCCGTTGCAGCAGACCCTGCGCCACCAACACAGCGCGTTCTCCCACTTCTTCGCTGGACGCGCCCGCTACCCCCGGTTCAAGAACCGGCAGGGCCGACAGTCGGCGCACTACACCCGCAGCGCGTTTCGCCTCCGCGACGGTCAGCTGTTCCTGGCCAAACACCAGAGGCCGCTGAGGGTGGCCTGGTCGTGGGATGACGTGAACCTGGCTGCGTTGGAGGCGACCACGGTCATCGTTTCGCGTGAGGCGGACGGGCGCTGGTATGTGACCTTCGCCGTGGACACCGACGATCCTGACCCGGCACCGGACACTGGTTCTGAGGTGGGTGTGGATCTGGGGGTGAAGGACTTCGCGATCCTGTCCACGGGCGAGAAGATCGCCAACCCCCGCCATCTGGAGCGCAAGGCCCGCAACCTCAAGCGCTACCAGCGGCGCATGGCCCGCACCCAGCGCGGCTCGGCCAACCGGCGCAAGGCCAAGCGCAGGATCGCGGCCGCGCACCGCAAGGTCCGCCACGCCCGCGCTGACTTCCTGCACAAGACCACCACGCGTTTGGTGCGCGAGCACGACCTGATCGCCATCGAGGACCTGCACGTGCGGGGCATGACCGCCTCCGCACGCGGCACCGCCGAGCGACCCGGTCAGCGGGTCCGTCAAAAGGCCGGGCTGAACCGGTCGGTCCTGGACGCTGGCTTTGGTGAGTTCCGCCGTCAGCTGGAGTACAAGGCCGCGCGTGCGGGTCGCACGTTGGTGGTGGTGGATCGGTGGTTTCCTTCCAGCAAGACCTGTTCTGCGTGCGGGTACCTGCTGGATCGGCTTTCGTTGGGCACCCGGGTATGGACGTGCCCTTCCTGTCGCACCCGGCATGATCGGGATCTCAACGCGGCCAAGAACGTCCTTGCGGCTGGTCGAGTCGCAGCCCGGGAAGCAGTCTCGGGTGATGCCTGGGGAGCTGGTGTGAGTCGGCAAGGGTCCTCCCTTCCGCAGTCGGCGTCGAAGCAGGAAACCGGGCCCGTGAGGGTCGCCGCGCGAGCGGCACCGGACCGTTAGGTTCGGTCGGAATCCCCCTCCTTTGAGGAGGGGGAGGAAGTCAACACGCCTTCCTGCCGCACACCGACGCCGAGGCCGCCCTGGCCTTCTACCGCGACGTCCTCGGATTCGAGGTCCGCAACGACGTCGGCTACGAGGACATGCGCTGGATCACCGTCGGGCCGGTCGGACAGCCCGGAACCTCCATCGTGCTGCACCCGCCAGCGGTCGACCCCGGCGTCACCGAGGACGAGCGCCGCACCGTCCTGGAACTGATGGCCAAGGGCACCTACACCGCGATCACCCTGGCCACCGACGACCTCGACGGCCTCTTCCAGCGCCTGGAGGCCGCCGGAGCGGACGTGGTCCAGGAGCCCATCGACCAGGACTACGGGGTCCGCGACTGCGCCTTCCGCGACCCGTCCGGCAACCTCGTGCGCATCAACCAGGCCGCCTGAACGGGGTCCGCGAGAACCCCGCCGCGACCCTCCCGCCGCCCCGGACGGCTGCCGCCGGACGGTCACGGAACGCGCGTGACCAGGGGCGGCAGGTCGGAGGGGTGCGGGTCGAAGCCGTCGGCCCGCACCCCGGAGGAGGCCAGCCCCGCCAAAGCCAGTCCGGCCGAGGCCACTCCGACCGTGTGCGGGCCCGCCTCACCTCGAGGTCGACGGTCCAGGCGTCGGTGACCGGGCCGGGCTCACGCCGACCCGCCCCTTCCCGAAGCCCTTCCACCCCGGCCGTGTTCCTCGGCGCGGGCGGCTCGCGTTGACCGGCCTGCGCTGACCGGCCCGACCAGGGGCGGGCCGGAGTGACGCCCCGAGGCTCGAGGCCCGGGGACCGGGGCCTGAAGCCCGCCGCCGGTCCCCGGGCCAGAACCTAGTGGAACTCTCCGGGCACGTAGTCACCGGCCGGCTGCTGGGTGATGATGTTCAGCCGGTTCACCGCGTTTATGAACGAGACCAGCATGACCAGGGCGGTGAGCTGCTCCTCGTCGTGGTGCTTGGCGGCGTGCTCCCACACCTCGTCGCTGACCCCGTCGGTTGCGTCCGCGACCCGGGTGCCCTCCTCCGCCAGCTCCAGCGCGGCACGCTCGGCGTCGGTGAAGACCGTGGCCTCCCGCCACGCCGCGACCAGGTTCAGCCGCACGGCGGTCTCACCGGCAGCGGCGGCGTCCTTGGTGTGCATGTCGAGGCAGACGGCGCAGCCGTTGATCTGGCTCACGCGGAGCGCCACCAGTTCCTGCGTCGCGGTCGGCAGCGCCGAGTCCTTGATCGCCCTGCCCGCGGACATGAAGGGCTTGATGACCCTGCCGGCGGTCGGGCTGGTGAAGTAGTTCAGACGCGCTTCCATGGGGGCGCTCCTTCGTGGTCGTCGGTGGCTACACCCCCTGAGACGAGATGGCCCGACGCCCTGTGACACGGGCGGGTGTGACCTGGAACTCCCTCCACTGGCCCGGGCGCTGGCCGACCTGCCCCCCGGGCAGGTCGCGCGACCGTTTCCACGTCCTCCGGCACGGGAGCGGACCATCAGCCGCCGTTGGACTGGCGGACCCCCTCGGCGAGCGCGTCGAAGGAGTAGACGAACCCGCCGTCGGCCCCGCTGACGGTCATGTAGGCGTCGGTCGTCCCCGGCGCGATGGCGACGTTGGTCGCCGAGTCCAGCCCCTCGGCGGCGTCGGCCGGGACGCTGACCGTCGTCAGGTGCTCACCCAGGGGGCTGTACACGAAGATGCTCGGCTGGCCGTGGACGGCCTGGTAGAGGTTCCCGTCGGCGTCCACCGCGATGGAGTCGATCTGGCTCGTGCCGCCGTCGAAGTACAGGGCGGGGTGGGAGGTCTCCACCTCGGTCCCGTCCTCGTTGAGCGCGAGGTAGTCGACGCGGTTCGCGCCGTACTGGCCGACCCACAGGCCCGCGAAGTCCGCGCTGAACGAGATGCCGTTGGGCGCGGGCAGCTCCTCGGCCAGGACGGTCGCCTCCGCGGTGTCGTGGTCGATGCGCACGACCCGGCCCCGGGGCTCCCACGCCGGACCGTCGAACCCGGTCGAGTCGCTGACGTACATGTTCCCGGCCTCGTCGAAGGCCAGGTCGTCCGGCTGCATCGGAGCGCCGTCGACGTCCCCGGAGAAGAACGTGGTCTGGTCCTCGCCCTGCGGGGTGATGCTGTCGATCCTGCCTCCGGCGAAGTCGGTCAGGTACAGCCGGTCGTCGTGGGGGCTGAACTGCGCGGAGGTGTACGCGCTGGCGTCGTCGGTGAACACCGGTGTCACCTCCCGGGAGGCGGTGTCCACCCTGAGCACCTTGGGCTCCCCGGCGGGGGCGGTGACGTCGACGACGAGCAGGTGCCCGTCGGCGTCGAAGGTCGGGCCCTCGAGCAGGGTCATCCCCGTCTCCTCGTGGACGGAGGTCACCTGGACCAGGAGTTCGGCGGTGCGCTCGGCGCCGCTGCCCTCGCTGTCCTCACTCGTGGCGGCGGGGTCGGCGCATCCCGCCGCCACGCCGGTCAGGGCCAGTGCGGCGAGTACGCGGGCGGCCACCGTTCGTCGCGGCCTGGGGCAGTGCGGTTCCATACGGTTCCCTCGGGGTCTCGGGGTCTCGGGGTCTCGGGGTCTCGGGGTCTCGGGGTCTCGGGGGTGTGTCCGGCGGACGT
>NZ_CBDRFA010000113.1:0-24470 GCF_965343085.1 Nocardiopsis synnemataformans
GAGGCGGCGGCGCGCCACCGCCGCCTCCCGCACGGCGCCACCCGGCACCGGCGCGCAGCCGCCGCCCGCAGCAGAAAGCCAGGCCCCGCCATGAGCCAGCCCCCGCACGGTCCCGGTGACGGTTCCGCGAACCGCGACCAGCCGCCCATGGGCCCTCCGCCCGGAGGCATGCCGCCCACCGGCTGGCAGCCCCCCGCGGGCCCGCCGCCCGCACCCGGATTCGGCCGCTCGGGCCCTCCCTCCCCGGGGGAGCCCGGAGGCTCCAGGGAGCGCTCCCCCTGGCTGTTCCTGGGCCTGGGCTGCGGCGGCCTGTTCCTCATCGGAGTCGTCCTGGTCCTGCTCATCGTCTTCGTCTTCGACGACCGCGCCGAGCGGAGCGAGGGCGCGGGCGGACCCCTCGGGCACGGCGGAGCGTCCGTCACCGGGGACCGCCTCGCCGCCTGACCGCGCGGCGGCCGGGAAGGGTGTGTGTCCTCATCCGAAATTCAGCGGGAAAAGACCGGAAAACATGTCCTTTCCTCTGAAATTCTCCGTGTCACAGAAAGGACATCGCACCCCGTAAGGGCACGATCGCGCGATTCCTTCACCCGGGCGCGCACGGAGAACGCGGATGTCGGACATTGACCGGCCATTCGACGTTACCTAGTGTGCGACGGCACGCGCACCACCCGCTCGCACCACCGTGCCAGCAGGGCATACGCGGACGTAACCAACCGTTCTCGCCCGCCCCGGCGGCGCACACGCAGGAACGAGGAACACATGCCGCACAACGTCCGTGCCGCACTCGTCCAGACCGAATGGACGGGCGACACCGAATCCATGCTCGCCGTCCACGAGAAACACGCGCGCGACGCCGCCGCGCAGGGCGCGCGGGTGATCGGTTTCCAGGAGGTGTTCAACGCCCCCTACTTCTGCCAGGTGCAGGAGCCCGGGCACCACCGCTGGGCCGAGGCCGTCCCCGACGGCCCCACCATCACCCGGTTCAGCGCCCTGGCCCGTGAACTGGGCATCGTCATGGTCCTGCCGGTCTTCGAGGTGGAGTCCCCCGGCTTCTACTACAACACCGCCGCGGTCGTCGACGCCGACGGCAGCTACCTCGGCAAGTACCGCAAGCACCACATCCCGCAGGTCCACGGCTTCTGGGAGAAGTACTACTTCCGCCCCGGCAACCTCGGCTGGCCGGTCTTCGACACCGCCGCCGGGCGCATCGGCGTCTACATCTGCTACGACCGCCACTTCCCCGAGGGCTGGCGGGCCCTGGGGCTGGCCGGGGCCCAGTTGGTGTACAACCCGTCCGCGACCAGCCGCGGCCTGTCCGCCCACCTGTGGAAGCTGGAGCAGACCGCGGCGGCCGTGGCCAACGCGTACTTCGTCGCCGCGATCAACCGCGTGGGCGTGGAGGAGTACGGCGACAACGACTTCTACGGCACCAGCTACTTCGCGGACCCGCGCGGGCAGTTCGTCGGCGACGTCGCCTCCGACACCTCCGCCGAGCTGGTCGTGCGCGACCTGGACCTGGACCTGGTCGACGAGGTCCGCCGGCAGTGGGCCTTCTACCGCGACCGCAGGCCCGACGCCTACGGCCCGCTGGTCCAGGGCTGAGGGGCGGGGCACGGCATGGCACGACGCACCGTCATCCGCGGCGGCCTGGTCGTCACCGCGGCCGAGGAGACCGAGGCCGACGTCCTCGTGGAGGGCGAGAGGGTGGCCGCGCTCGCGCTGCGCGGCAGCGACGCCGCCCGTTCCTGGGCCGACAGCGGCGCCGAGGTCATCGACGCCGCCGGACACTACGTCGTCCCCGGCGGGGTGGACGGCCACACCCACATGGAGATGCCGTTCGGCGGCACCTCCTCCTCCGACACCTTCGAGACCGGCACCCGGGCCGCCGCCTGGGGCGGCACCACCACCATCGTCGACTTCGCCATCCAGCGGCCCGGGGAGCCGGTGCGCGCGGGCGTGGACGCGTGGATGGCCAAGGCCGAGGGCAACTGCGCGGTGGACTACGCCTTCCACGCCATCCTCTCCGACGTCCAAGCCTCCTCGCTCAGGGAGATGGACGCCCTCGTCGACGAGGGCGTGACCTCGTTCAAACTGTTCATGGCCTACCCGGGCGTGTTCTACAGCGACGACGGCCAGATTCTGCGGGCCATGCAGCGCGGCGCCGCCAACGGCGCGCTGACCATGGTGCACGCCGAGAACGGCATCGCCATCGACGTGCTGGTCGAGCAGGCCCTGGCCGAGGGCAGGACCGACCCGAGGTACCACGGCGAGGTACGCAGGGCCCTGCTGGAGTCGGAGGCCACCCACCGCGCCATCCAGCTCGCCCGCGTGGCGGGCGCGCCGCTGTACGTGGTGCACGTCTCGGCCCGGGAGGCGGTGGAGGAGCTGGCCCGGGCGCGCGGGATGGGGCTCAACGTGTTCGGCGAGACCTGCCCCCAGTACCTGTTCCTGTCCGCCGACAACCTCGCCGAGCCCGGTTTCGAGGGCGCCAAGTACGTGTGCTCCACACCGCTGCGGCCCCGGGAGCACCAGGAACACCTGTGGCGGGCGCTGCGCACCAACGACCTGTCCGTGGTCTCCACCGACCACTGCCCGTTCTGCTTCACCGGGCAGAAGGACCTGGGCCGAGGTGACTTCTCCAAGATCCCCAACGGCATGCCCGGGGTCGAGCACCGCATGGACCTGCTGCACCAGGCCGTGGTGGAGGGCCGCATCGGCAGGCGCCGGTGGATCGAGATCGCCTGCGCCACCCCGGCCCGCATGTTCGGTCTGTACCCGGCCAAGGGCACGATCTGCCCGGGCTCGGACGCCGACATCGTGGTCTACGACCCCGGCGCCGAGCAGGTCCTGTCGGCCGAGACGCACCACATGAACGTGGACTACTCGGCCTACGAGGGCAGGCGGATCACCGGCCGGGCCCGCACCGTGCTCTCGCGCGGCCGGGTCGTGGTGGACCGCGGCGCCTACCTGGGCGAGGCCGGGCACGGCCGGTACGTGCCCCGCTCCACCTGCCAGTACCTTGTCTGAACGAGAGGGCAGCACATGGACATCGGACTCGTCCTCCAGACCGACCCGCCCGCCGACCTGCTGGTCGAGCGGATGGTCCGCGCGGAGGGGTACGGCTTCACCCACGGGTGGACCTTCGACTCGGTCGTGCTCTGGCAGGAGCCCTTCGTCGTCTACAGCCGCGTCCTGGAACGCACCCGCGGCCTGGTCGTGGGGCCCATGGTGACCAACCCGGGCACGCGCGCCTGGGAGGTGACCGCCTCGCTGTTCGCCACCCTGAACGACATGTTCGGCAACCGGACGGTGTGCGGGATCGGCCGGGGCGACTCGGCCATGCGCGTGGCGGGCCGCCGACCCGCCACCCTGGAACGCCTGTCCCGGGCGATGCGCGCGATCAAGGACCTGGCCGAGGGCCGGGAGGCCGACGTGGACGGCGCGAACATACGCCTGCCGTGGGTGCGCGACGGCGCCCTGCCCGTGTGGATGGGCGCCTACGGGCCCCGGGCCCTGGAGCTGGCGGGCCGCCAGGCGGACGGCTTCATCCTCCAGCTGGCCGACCCCTACCTGACCGAGTGGATGGTCAGGGCGGTGCGCACGGCCGCGGCCGACGCCGGGCGCGACCCCGACGAGGTGACGGTGTGCGTGGCGGCACCCGCCTACGTCACCGACGGCTCCGCGCGGGGGCTGGCCCACGCGCGGGAGCAGTGCCGCTGGTTCGGCGGGATGGTGGGCAACCACGTGGCCGACCTGGTCGCCCGCTACGGGGACTCCTCCGACGCGGTCCCGCAGGAGCTGACCGACTACGTCAGGGCCCGGCGGGGCTACGACTACAGCCACCACGGCCGGGCGGACAACCCCGACACCGCGTTCGTCCCGGACGGCATCGTCGACCGGTTCTGCCTGGTGGGACCGGTGGAGGAGCACCTGGAGAGGCTGGAGCGGCTCCGGGAGGCGGGCGTGGACCAGTTCGCGGTGTACGCGATGCACGACGACGTGGACGGGGTCATCGACGCCTACGGGCGCCACGTCGTCCCGTCCGTGTCCTGATCCGCGCCGCGGGGCCGCCGGGGCACGGGCGGGCGCGTCACGGCGGCCCCGTCCGCAGAACGGGGCCGGGAGGAGGCGGGGCCCTGCGGAACCCGATCGACGTCGTCGCGCGGATGGACAGCGGGATCGGCCTGCTCTTCGCGGTCTTCGTCGTGCTGCTGGCCACCGTCTCCACCAACATCGCGGCCAACCTGGTCGGCCCGGCCTACGACCTGTCCAACCTCAGGCCGCAGCTGATCAGCTTCCGCACCGGGGCGGTCGCCACCTGCGTGCTCAGCGTGCTGATCATGCCGTGGCGGCTGCTGGAGAACGAGAACATCTACCTCTCCTTCGCGAGAGTGCCACCGGCTTCAGCCGGTGGGTGAATCACCTGTCACGAAACGTCACATCCCTGCTCTAGGGTCGACCCAGACCAGGCAGCAAGCGCCCCAGGACATTGTGGGTGTCAGGACGTGGAGCCCTCGCCGTCAGGCGGGCTGTGAAGCGTAGACCACCAGCGGCGGACGGGTTTCGTTAGCTGGATTCTCCCGCTTTCAAGCGGGAGAGGATGTCAAATCTTCACCTGGCTGGGCACCGTGGCGGGCATCCTGCTCGCCGACTACTGGCTGCTGCGCCGCACGCGGATGAGCCTGCCCGCGCTGTACGAGCGCGGCTCGGAGTGCTGGTACCGGCACGGGTGGAACTGGCGCGCCCTGGTGGCCTTCGGCGTCGGCTCGCTGCTGGCCGTGGGCGGTTCGCACTCCCCCGAGGGCTCGGGGCCCTTCCCGGCCGAGGGCCTGGTCCCGTTCCTCGCTCCGCTGGCGGACTACGGGTGGCTCGTGGGGCTCGTCAGCGGCCTGCTGCTGCACTGGGGCCTGGGTGTGCTCCTGCCCGACCGGGGCGCGGCGGAGCGGGCTCCGAGGAGGACGGAGAGGGCCGCCGCCGACTGAGCGGGATCCCGGTGGCGGGGCCCCGGTGGCGGGTTCTCCGGGGTCAGTCCCGCCGGGTCCACTCCTCGTGGGTGGATCCGGCCGTCAGCGGGAGCCCGACGCCGAAGGCGCCCTCATCGTCGTAGAAGTGCTCTTCGCCTTCCTCGTACTCTTCGAGCTCTTCGTCCCAGTCGCGTTCCATGGCCGGCTTTGCCCTTCTTTTGGCATCGTCTCATCGACGCTTGGCGCTTCGAGAAGGTTGTCCCCGGCGGCAGGGCGCACCGGTGGTCCGGGAGCGCGGAGGACGGCGTCGCTCCGCGCTCCGCGGGGTCACCTGTAGCCGTCGGGGTTGGCCGACTGCCAGCGCCAGGCGTCGGCGCAGGCCTGGGCCACCGTGTGCTCGGCCCGCCAGCCCAGTTCGCGGTTGGCCAGCCCCGGGTCGGCGAAGCAGGTGGCGATGTCCCCGTCGCGGCGCGGCCCGACCCGGAAGGGGATGGCGTGTCCGCAGGCCGCCTCGAAGGCGCGGATCGCCTCCATGACCGAGGTGCCCCTCCCCGTCCCCAGGTTGAAGGCCCTGAGCCCCTTCTGCGAAGCCAGGTGGTCGAGCGCCGCGACGTGTCCCCGGGCCAGGTCCACCACGTGCAGGTAGTCCCGGACCCCCGTCCCGTCCGCGGTGTCGTAGTCGTCGCCGAAGACCGTGAGCTCGGGCAGCCTCCCCGCGGCGACCTTGGAGATGTAGGGGAAGAGGTTGTTGGGGATGTCGTTGGGGTCCTCCCCGATCAGGCCGCTGGGGTGGGCGCCGACCGGGTTGAAGTACCGCAGCACGGTGATCCGCCAGTCGGGGGCGCTCACCGCGAGGTCCTCCAGGATCCTCTCGCCGAACAGCTTGGTCGCGCCGTAGGGGTTGGTCACCCGCAGCGCGCCGCCCTCGGCGATCGGCACCGTCTCCGGGTCGCCGTAGACGGTGGCCGAGGAGCTGAACACCAGGTCGCGCACTCCGACGCGGTCCATCGTCTCGGCGAGCGTGAGCAGGGCGTCCAGGTTGTTGCGGTAGTACCGCAGCGGCTGGCTGACGGACTCCCCCACCGCCTTGAGCCCGGCGAAGTGCACCACGGCCTCGATGCCGTGCTCCACCAGGAGGCGCTCGACGACGCCGTGCTCGGTGCAGTCGCCCCGCACGAACGGGATCTGCGCGCCGGTGATCCTCTCGACCCGGCGCACGGCCTCCTCGCTGCTGTTGACCAGGTTGTCCAGGACGACCACCTGGTGCCCGCGCGCGACCAGCTCGACCGCGGTGTGGGAGCCGATGTACCCGGCTCCTCCGGTGAGCAGAATCCTCAAGGCCCTCTTCACCCTCCCTGTCGTGGGACCGCGCCGGACTGCACGGCCCCTGCCTTCCCCCGAACCGCCCGGTTCAGAGGAGCTTGCCGAAGACCTGCTCGACGACCCGGGCGGCGGCCTTGCCGTCGTCCAGGGGGCAGAACTGGTTCACGAAGGCCTCGTACCGTTCCCTGTGGGCCTCCTGGACCCCGTCGATGTCGCGGATCGCGTCGACGACCTCGTCGGAGGTGCGCAGCAGCGGGCCCGGGGCGGTCGCGTCGAAGTCGAAGTAGAACCCCCGCAGGCTGTCGCGGTACTCCTCCAGGTCGTAGGTGAAGAACAGCATCGGGCGGCCGGTGTTGGCGAAGTCGAACATCAGCGACGAGTAGTCGGTGATCAGGATGTCCGTGACCAGGAACAGCTCCTGGATCTCGGGGTAGGCCGAGACGTCGAAGACGAAGTCCTTGCCCACGTTCGGCACCCGGTCGACGATGTTGGGGTGCCTGCGGAACAGCAGCACGTGGTCGTCGCCGAGGGCGTCGTACAGCCGCCGCAGGTCCAGGTGCAAGTCCAGCTTGTACTTGCCGGCCGAGTAGAACTTGTCGTCGCGCCAGGTGGGCGCGTAGAGGACGACCTTCTTGCCCTCCGGGAGGCCCAGGCGCTCACGGACCGTCTCCGTCACCGCCTCGCGCTCGGGGCGGTGGAAGATGTCGTTGCGCGGGTAGCCGGTCTCCAGGATCTCGTTCTCGAAGCCGAAGGCGCGGCGCAGGATCGGGGTCGCCCAGGGGCTCGGGGAGACCAGGTAGTCCCACTGGTTGGTCTCGTGCCGGAGCCGGTCGTGGTAGTTGCGGCCGGCGAACTGGACGTGCTCGATGTCGAAGCCGATGCGCTTGAGCATCGACCCGTGCCAGGTCTGCACCACCTTCTGCCCGGGCTGCTTCTCGAACCACATGGGCAGGTGGGCGTTGGAGACGATGAACTCCGAGCGCGCCAGCGCCTCGAAGTACTCACGGCTCGTGTGCCGGACCTCGGTCAGCCCCGGGGGCAGGGTGATCTGTCGGTTGCGCACCATCCACGACATCGGCGTCTCCACGCCGCGGCGCCGGAGCTCCTCGTACATGTCCCGCGGGCTGTCGGAGAACTGCTTGCCGGTGTAGCTGTCGAAGACGATGCCGGGCTGCACCGGCTTCCCGCGCAGCTTGGGGTAGACCTCCTCGCGCAGGACCTGCTGCGCGTAGGACCCCTGCTCCTCCGGCCGCAGCACCGAGCCCAGGCGCAGGACGGGCCATCCGCGGCCGTCCGGCTTGAGCTCCAGGTCGAAGCCGCCCTCCTTCTCGGGGGCGGGGAACTTGGCGGTGCGCAGCTCCCGCGAGAAGCCGACCCGGCGGTCGTCCCACTGGTTGTCGCCGATGACGCTGCGCAGCAGGAAGCGGTAGTTGCCGGGCGTAAGGGGCACGTTCGTGCCGAAGTTGGGGATCGCGGTGGGCGGGACGGCGACCGAGAACCGGCCGTCCGCGGCCTCCACCGGGAACAGGTGCTCCTCCATCCGGCCGACGGCCTTGACCACTAGGGAGAGCTCTCCCGAGGGAGTCTGGGGGAAGTCGCCCCGGAGGTTGAGGACGTCGTCGTCCCAGGAGACACCGGTGAGCAGGGGCTGGGGCCGCTCCACCCGGACCCTGGTCCGCCCGGCGAAGTCGGGGACCACCCGCACGCTCAGGCCGGAGTGCGCGTAGCGGCCCTCGGGGCCGTCCTCGGCGAAGGGGATCCACCGGGAGCGGCCGGAGCCGTCCCTGAGGTGGACCGACCAGTCCTCGTGGGGGTCGCTGCCGGCGATCGCGTCCCTGTCCTCGTAGCCGTCGGTGAGGGCGGCGAGGTCGACGAGCACGCGCACGGACGCGCCGTCGGTCTCCACCTTGGCCGGGACCTCGGCGTCGCCGGGGAAGCGCTGGACGTAGGCGCTCAGGCCCTCGGCCGTGGTCCCCGTCGCCCGGCCGCTCAGGACCAGGGAGGAGCCCTCGACCGCGGAGCCGTCGAGGACGACCGCCGGGCGCTCGACGGTCAGGCGCAGCTCGAAGTCGTCCACCCAGTGCGGGCGCGCCCAGACACCGGGCCGGACCTGCTCGGGGCCGAGCATCCGGACGTCGGCCGCGGCGGGCTTCTTCAGGCGGTCCACACGGCGGAAGCCGCGGTTGACCACGCCCAGCTCCACGTACCAGTCGCCCTCGTCCCCCAGCTCGGAGGGGTCGATGACGATCTGGTAGCCGCCCCAGTCCTTGCGGGAGGTGGCCACCGTCGGGGCGAGCCGGAACTCGTTGGCCTGGTGCGTGGTCGTGCTCAGGCGCACGCGCCTGCCGTCCTCGGCGTTGACCGCCCAGGCACGGACCTGCTGCTGGAGGCGCTTGTTGGGGCGGAGGTACTTCAGGCACACCCGGCCTCCGACGACCAGCTTGCCGTCGACCCAGGCGAGCTCCTCGGCCTTCTGGCGGAGCTTGAGCTCCGAGCGCACGCGGTAGACCGAGCGCGGGACGCCCTGGGCGGGGTCGTCCTTGAACGGGTAGTCCGCGTAGTAGCGGATCCCGTGCCGGACGATCTTGGCCTTCTTGTGCTCGGAGCTCTTGTTGAAGACGATGACCTCGCGCAGCTGGTCGACCTTGCGCTGCCGGATGAGGTGCCACTTGAGGCGCTCGATGGCGGGGAGGTCGCGCAGCACCTTGTCGTCCACCTGGTCCAGGTAGGCGTTGCCGAGTTCGACGAGGCGCCGGGTGAAGTCCTCGTCGGCCCGGTCGAGCACCTGGAGGAAGAGGCGCAGGTCGCTGCCGAGCGCGACCGCGTCCCAGCGGCGCTTCTGGAGGGGCGTCTGGTTCTCCCGGAGGAACTCGCTGACCTTGGTGACCGCGCTGACGCGGTCCTCCAGGGCCTGCGGGCGCAGCCGGTCCTGGGTGATGGACTTGTCGTCGCTCGGGCGCTCACGCCAGAGGTAGACGGGCGCGGAGAGCACGTCCACCGACTCGGCGAGGAAGTGCAGGGGGATGGCCACGGGGATGTCCTCGTGCAGGACACCGACGGGGAAGGTCATCCCGTGCCTGTCCCAGAAGGAGCGGCGCCAGACCTTGTTGGTGGCCAGCCGGTCCACCAGGAGCGTGTCCTCGCGCGTGATGTGCGTGCCGGTCTTCGCGGTGCGGAAGATTCTGCGGTGCATGGGCGACTGGCGCGTGCCCAGCTCGTTGAGGCGGTGGACGTTGCCGCTGGAGAAGTCCGAGCCGCTCCGGCGCAGGCTCTCCAGGTGGTATCCGAACGCGTAGGACGGGATCACGTCGTCGCTGTCCACGAAGGTCAGGAAATCGCCGCGCGCGTGCTCGATGCCGGTGTTGCGCGCGGCGCCCAGGCCGCCGTTCTCCTGCTGGATCAGCCGGAAGCGGGGATCCTGCTCGGCGTACCGGGCCGCGATGGCCGCGCTGCCGTCCGGGGACCCGTCGTCCACCATCACGACCTCGAGATCGTCCCATGTCTGCACCTGAAGGGAGCGCAGGCACTCGTCGAGATACCTCTCGACGTTGTAGATGGGTACGACGACGCTGAGTGCGACCACAAATGACTCCAAGGCTCCGCGGATCCGAACACACCCGTCGCACAGCGGAGGTCACGCCAACGCGCGCCCGGTCTACCGGGTGTGGGGGGAGGGTGGATCAGGTTCCCGCTCCTGCCAGCCCGCAGAGACGGAACGACTGACAAGACAGGACAAGGTGGGCAAAGTAGATCCCAGGTTAACGCATACCACCAAGTCACCCGTAACCATGCGAACCCCTCACCACACGGAGGGAACGACGCTCCAGGGAGTGAGGGGTTCACCTGGGCGCCGGAATCCCTTCATGGCTCATATCACTTTCGCGATTTCGCCGTGATTCCCCATGCTTTCGGCCACCCCTTCGCCGTGGACGTGCAGAACAAAGGCAACCGTGACCCCCTGATCACCTTGGGCGACCGTGATGGTGGCCTGGTGAGCGCCGACTATGATCAGGCCAATTCACTGTTCCAAGGCTGAACAGACATCTTCCAGCCACATTCCCCTCCACTGATCGATCGGGTCCCCATGACGAGAATCCTCCTGCGCTCGAGCAAGTCCCCCTTCGAGGCGGCGACTGCCGAGGAAACCCTCCAGCGAAAAATCGGCGGGCAGAACCTCGGCAACCTTGTCTTCAGCGACTCGGCCTACAAAATGCTCGACGTTCCGGGTACCGAGATCACCACGACCGGCTTCGGCGTCCCGATGCCCGACCCCGAGCGGGTCAACGAGGAGTACGACTACCTCGTCCTTCCCTTCGCCAATGCCTTCCGACCAGCCTTCCGCAAGGAGCTCGACCTCTGGACCGATGTCATCGAGAAGCTGACCATCCCGGTCATGGTCCTCAGCGTGGGAGCACAGTCCTCGCTGGACTACGACCTCGAACGCATGCGCCCCTTGGACGCGTCAGTCAAGCGCTTCGCCTCCGCGGTCCTGGACCGCGCGCCCTCCATCGGTGTCCGTGGTGAGTTCACCCAGAGCTATCTCAAGCATCTCGGCTTCAAGGACGTCGAGGTCATCGGCTGCCCCTCGATGTTCCGCTACGGCCGTTCCTTGTCCGTCGAGAAGGAAACCTCGAAACTCGACACCGGCGCCAGGATCGGGATGTCCACCACCGCCGGAACCATGGGCGACCTGGGGCGGATCGTCATGGACAACTACCGGCGCTACCCGAACCTGAGGTACATCGCGCAGGACATCCCCGACCTGGAGACGCTCTACTGGGGCGACACCTCACAGGCAGCCGACCAGCGCAGGGAGATGCCCGTCCTGCGAAGCCATCCGCTCTTCGAGGAGAACCGGGTCCGCCTCCACCTGGACCCGATTACCTGGATCAGGGAACTGCGCGACTACGACTTCGTGTTCGGCACCCGTATCCACGGAAACGTCATCTCGCTCCTGGCCGGCACACCCGCCGTGGTGATGTGCCATGACTCGCGCACTCTGGAACTCAGCAGGTATTTCGAGATTCCGCACCGCAGGATGACCGAACCCCCGGAGGAGTTCGACGCCGCGAAACTGTACGATCAGGCCGACTACACGGCACTCGTCAAGGGACACGGTGAACGCTTCGAGCGGATGACGGGATACGTTGAGAAGCACGGCCTCCCCCACATTTTCCAGCCCGGTCAGGACGGCGGAGCTGCGTTCGAGCAGCGCATCAACAGCATCGAGTTCACTCCGGCGGTCGAGGCCTGGTCCGACGAGGACGGTGGACTCGGTTACCGGATGGGATGGCTCAAGGAGAGCGTGCGCGGCCTCAGCCGGGAGCAGCAGAAGTCACAGAAACAGCAGGCTTCCCTGGAGAAGCAGGTCACACGGCTGAACAAGCAGCAGGCCTCCATGGAGAAGCGGCAGGTTGCCCTGGAGAAGCAGGTCACGCGGCTTAACAAACGCTTGGACGCACTGGAGAAGGAGACCAAGATGACCCTCTACCGGCGCGTGCGCCGGGCCGGAGGGCGCACCCTGCGCCGCGTCGGACTGCGTAATCCGTCCTGAGGTCCACCGACTCGGCCTCCGGGCGCCCCTGACCACCGCAACGGCTGGGCCGCCGGGCCTGCCGGACAGGAGGGAACGGCCGCGCCTCCTCGGTGAGGCGCGGCCGTTCCTTGCACTCCCTGCTCAGAAGAGGTAGCTCCGTCTCCCACAACCCGACACGCCTCTACGTCTCAGGACATGTTTTTCGCGGGTCAGGGCACGTGCGCGCACCGGCTTCCACCGCCGCGCGGCGTCCGGGGTCTACTCGCCCCTCCACACGGGGGCTCGCTTCTCGGCGAAGGCCGCCGCGCCCTCCATGGCGTCCTGGCTGACGAACACCGGGCCCGTCAACTCGTTCTGCTTCTCCCACATCCGCTCGGTGGACCAGTCGTCCGAGGAGGTGATGACCTCCTTGGACACCCGCACCGCCAGCGGACCGTTGGCGGTGATGCGGGCCGCCAACTCGCGTGCGCCCGCCAGGGCCCCGCCGCTGGCGGTGACCCGGTTGACCAGCCCGAGCTCGGCCAGGCGCGGGGCCTCGACGAAGTCGCCGGTCAGGGCGAACTCCATCGCGATGTTGCGCGGGATGCGGTGCTGGAGGCGCAACAGGCCGCCCGCACCGGCGACCAGGCCGCGCTTGACCTCGGGGATGCCGAACCTGGCGTCCTCCGCGGCCACGACCAGGTCGCAGGCCAGCACGGCCTCGAACCCGCCCGCGAGGGCGTACCCCTCCACGGCGGCGATCAGCGGCTTGCGCGGCGGGCGCTCGGCGAAGCCGCCGAACCCGCGCCCCTCCACCAGCGGGACCTCGCCCCGCATGAAGGCCTTGAGGTCCATCCCGGCGCAGAAGGTGCCGCCCGCGCCGGTGATGACGCCGACGCTCAGGTCCTTGCGCGCGTCCAGGTCGTCGAGTGCCTCGGCGACGCGGGCGGCGACCGCGGCGTTGACCGCGTTCCTGGCCTGGGGCCGGTTGATGGTGATGACGGCGACGCCGTCCTCGGCGGTGTAGAGAACCTCGTCGGACACGGTGTCCCCCTACTTCGGCGGCATGCGCAGCGCGCCGTCGATGCGGACGACCTCGCCGTTGACGTAGCTGATCTCCAGCAGGGCCCGGGCGAGCCTGCCGAACTCCTCTGCGGTGCCCAGGCGCTTGGGGAAGGGCACCGGCGCGGCCAGGCGCTGCTTGAACTCCTCGGCGCCCTCGCCCTCGCCGTAGATGGGCGTCTCCAGGATGCCGGGGGCGATCGTGTTGACCGTGATGCCGACGGCCGCGAGGTCGCGGGCGGCCGGAAGGGTCATGCCGATGACGCCGCCCTTGGAGGAGGAGTAGGCGATCTGGCCGACCTGGCCCTCGATGCCCGCGAGGGAGGCGGTGTTGACGATGGAGCCGCGCTCGCCGTCCTCGTTGACCGGCTCCGTCTTCGCGATCTCGGCCGCGGCCAGGCGCAGCACGTTGAAGGTGCCGATGAGGTTGACCTGGATGACCTTCTGGTAGCTGTCCAGGTCGTGGGGGTTGCCGTGGCGGTCGACGGTGCGGGTCGCCCAGCCGATGCCCGCGCAGGACACGGCCACCCGGAAGGGCTTGCCGGTGTCGACGGCGGCCTGGACCGCGGCCTTGACCTGGTCCTCCTGGGAGACGTCGGTGCGCACGAAGACACCGCCGATCTCCTTGGCGACCGCCTCCCCGCGCTCGGCGTTGAGGTCGGCCACGATGACGGTCGCGCCCGCGGAGGCGAGCTCCCTGGCGGTGGCCTCGCCCAGGCCACTCGCGCCGCCCGAGACGAGGGCGGAGATTGCGTTGAGATCCATGGCGGCACTCTACAGAGGATGCGACCTGCGCACTAGAACCGGGTTCGGTTAATGGTGGGCAGCTCCTCCGAACAGGCCTTTCGTCCGAAACCGGGGTTCTTCGCGGAATCTCCGCGCACCGTCGTCACGGAGCGCTAGCGTCCTGTCATGGCGATGACGACCGCATTAGCATGGGCTCAGGAATCGACCCGGGAGGTTTCGATGACCGCTGAGCCGCTCCCCGACTGGTTCATGCCCCCGCCCGGCGGCTGGACCGCCGACGACATGGACAACCTTCCCCCGGGAGTGCCCCGGATGGAACTCATCGACGGAGCGCTCATCGTGATGTCCCCCCACACGTGGTTCCACGGCGAAGCTATGTACACCCTCATGCACGAGCTCCGTCTCGCCGCGCCTGAGGGGTTCTCGGTCATCCAGGAGATGACGGTGAAGCTGGGCAGGCACCAGCGCCCGGAACCGGACATCGTCGTCTACCGCCGACCGTCGGAACCGCTCGCCGAACGGCGCAGGCGCACCCACGTCGCTCCGGAGGACGTCGTCCTCGCGGTCGAGGTGGTGTCCTCCGAGTCGCAGTTCCGGGACCGGGAGGTCAAGCCGAAGAAGTACGCCGAGGCCGGTATCCCCCACTTCTGGCGGGTCGAGGACGAGGGAGAGCGCACGGCGATCCACGTCTACGAACTCGACGAGACCACGAAGAGCTACGTGGCCAAGGCGATCGTCCGCGACCGGCTGAAGACGGACCTGCCGTTCGACATCGACATCGACGTCACCGCGATCGCGGTGGAGGACTGACTCCCCGGGCGGCCTCACACGGGAAACCCCGGCCACCAGACGTGGCGCTCGACAGCTCACCACCGTGCGCCCATCCGGAACCTTGGGGAAACCACCACACACCGTCGTCACGGAGCGCTAGCGTCCTGTCATGGCGATGACGACCGCATTAGCATGGGCTCAGGAATCGACCCGGGAGGTTTCGATGACCGCTGAGCCGCTCCCCGACTGGTTCATGCCCCCGCCCGGCGGCTGGACCGCCGACGACATGGACAACCTTCCCCCGGGAGTGCCCCGGATGGAACTCATCGACGGAGCGCTCATCGTGATGTCCCCCCAGATCCGTTTTCATTCACGGGTCAAGCGACGTCTGTCCACCGTGCTGGAGGACATACTGCCCCCCGAACTCGCCGTGGACGAGGAGATGACGATCAAGCTGGGTAAGCACCAGCGCCCGGAGTCCGACATCCTCGTCTACCGCGACACCGACGACCCCGAGGTGGGGGATGCCCGGAGCTACTACACCCCGGACGAAGTCCTGATCGCGGTCGAGATCGTGTCCGAGGAGTCCCAGGAGCGGGACCGCTCCACCAAACCACTCAAGTACGCGCAGGCGGGCATCCCCCACTTCTGGCGGATCGAGAGGGAAGACGGCGGCGCGGCCGTCTACGTCTACGAGTTGGACGGCACGAAGGAACCCCGGTACATCCCCGTCACCGTCGCTCGGGAACGCCTCAAGCTGGACCTCCCGTTCCCGATCGACATCGACGTGAGGGCGCTGTCCCGCTAGGTCCCGCGCAACGCGGCGCGCGGTCCCGCTCCGGCCGCGTGCCGCCGCCGTTCCCGGCGGAGAATCGCGGGCCCTAACCCCTGCCGAAGCGTCCCAGACGGCGCTGTCGGCGCCGCTGGTGCCACCGGGGCAGCGCCTCTCTGGCCAGATCCGCGGCGCCGATGAGGCCCGCCTCGTTGCCCAGCTCGGCCGCCGCCACCCGGGCCTCCGGGCGGTATCCGCGCCCGGTGAGGTTGCGTCCGAACGCCTCCCTCGCGGGCTCCAGCAGCAGCTCCCCCGCCTCGGACACACCACCGCCCACGATGAACAGCTCCGGGTCGAACGCCGCGGCCAGGTTGGCCAGACCCGAGCCCAGCCATCCCCCAGCCTCCCGCATCAGCTCCACGCACGCGCGGTCCCCCTTGCGTGCCAGCTCGCTGACCAGCGGCCCGGTGATCTGGGCGGCGTCGCCACCCACCGCCTGGTGCAGGGCCTCCGCAACCGGCGACTGCGAGGCCACCAGCTCCCGCGCCTCCCGGGTCAGCGCGTTGCCGCTGGCGTACTGCTCCCAGCAGCCCCGGTTCCCGCACTCGCAGCGGTGGCCGCCCGGCACCACCGTCATGTGCCCGAACTCCCCGGCCAGCCCGTACCGGCCCCGGTGCAGGCTCCCGTCGAGCACGACCGCGCCGCCGATGCCCGTGCCCAGGTTGACCACCACGACGTTGTCCACGCCCCGGCCCGCCCCTGCGCGCACCTCGGCCCAGGCGGAGGCGTTCGCGTCGTTCTCCACCACCACGGGCAGCCCCAGCCGCAGCGCCAGGGCGTCGCGCAACGGCTCCCGGCGCCAGGACAGGTGCGGGGCGAACAGCACGTTGGCCCGCCGCTCGTCGACGAAACCGGCGGCGCCCACCCCCACGGCGCGCACCCGAAACTCCCGGCGCAGCTCCCGCACCACCGAGACGATCGTGTCCTCCACCACCGCAGGGCTCTTGCTGCGCTCGGGGGTCTCCGTGCGCAGCCGGGCCAGGATACGACCGCCGGGCGTCACCACACCGGCGGCCACCTTCGTCCCGCCGATGTCCACCCCGACCGTCAGGGCGTGCCCGTACCGCGTGTCCGCCACCGTGACCAACTCCACCGCCTCGGACCCGCACTCCGCGGGTCAGCCACACATGAGAACGCGCACCCGGCCGTCTCGGTGCCCGGGTGCGCGTGGAGCTCGGGCGTCGGCGGGGTTCTGGAGGTGTCGGACGTGCGATCGCGAGGAACGAGCCATCGCACGGAAGACACCCAAGGTTCCCGCCTTCGAGACGCCCGAACACGGGGCAAAGCGGAGCGGAGCCCCGAAGGAGCCCTGCCCTCAGCCGAGCGCGGAGCGCACCACGGCGGCGAGCCGCTCGGCCACCTCGGTGGCCTGCTCCTGCTCCGGCGCCTCGACCATGACCCTGACCTTGGGCTCGGTTCCGCTGGGCCGGATCAGCACCCGGCCGGTCTCGCCCAGTTCCTCCTCGGCCGCGCGCACGGCCGCCGTGAGCTCCGCGGAGTCCTTGGCGCGGGCCTTGTCCACGTCGGGCACGTTGACGAGCACCTGCGGCAGGCGGGTCATCACCTTGGCCAGTTCCGCCAGGCCCTGCTCGCGGTGGGCCATCGCGGCCAGCAGGTGCAGGCCGGTCAGGACGCCGTCGCCGGTGGTGGCGTGCTCCAGCAGGATCACGTGTCCCGACTGCTCGCCGCCCAGGCCGAACCCGCCGCGCTTCATCTCCTCCAGCACGTAGCGGTCGCCCACCGCGGTCTCCGCCACGGTGATGCCCTCCCGCTCCATCGCCAGCTTCAGGCCCAGGTTGGACATGACCGTGACCACGAGCGTGTCCTGGACGAGCTTGCCCGCCTCCTTGGCCTCGGTGGCCAGGATCGCCAGGATCTGGTCGCCGTCCACCACTCGGCCCTCGGCGTCCACGGCCAGGCAGCGGTCGGCGTCGCCGTCGTTGGCGATACCGGCGTCCGCGCCGTGCAGGCGGACCGCCTCCTGGAGCACCTCCAGGTGGGTGGAGCCGCACCCCTCGTTGATGTTGTGGCCGTCCGGCTGGTCGCCGATCGCCACGACCTCCGCGCCCGCGCGGCGCAGCGCCTCGGGCGCGACCAGGGCGGAGGCGCCGTTGGCGCAGTCCACCACGACCTTGAGGCCCTTGAGGCTGTGGGGCACCGAGGCCAGCACGTGCTCGACGTAGCGCTCGGCGCCGTCGTGGGCGTCGGTGACCCGGCCGACGAGGTCGCCCACGGCGGGGGTGGAGGGCACGCCGAGCATGCCCTCGATCTCCTCCTCCAGGGCGTCCTCCAGCTTCTGGCCGCCCCGCGCGAAGAACTTGATGCCGTTGTCGGGCGCCGGGTTGTGGCTGGCGGAGAGCATCACGCCGAAGTCGGCGCCGAGCGCGCCGGTCAGGTAGGCCACGGCCGGGGTGGGCAGCACGCCCACGCGCACCACGTCCACACCGGTGCTGGCCAGGCCCGCGACGACGGCGGCCTCGAGGAACTCGCCGGAGGCGCGCGGGTCGCGGCCCACCACGGCCTTGGGCCGCGCCCCGTCGCCGCCGCGGGTCAGCACCCGCGCCGCCGCGACGGACAGCTCCAGCGCGAGGGCGGCGGTCAGGTCCCGACCGGCGACACCGCGTACACCATCTGTTCCGAACAGCCGAGCCACAGGAGGACAGCCCCTTTCGAAGACGGCGCCGAATCGCGGCGCCGGTGGAGTAGCGAGGGTGGCCCAGACAAGCCACCGGAAAACCGAAGGCCCGTACGCCGCCCCCGGTGGTGGGAACGACGTACGGGCCGAAGCTCAGCCGAGCGGTTGCCGGCGCATGAGCACTAGCGCTTGGAGAACTGGGGAGCCTTGCGCGCCTTCTTGAGACCGGCCTTCTTGCGCTCCACCTCACGGGAGTCGCGGGTCAGGAAACCGGCCTTCTTGAGGGTCGGGCGGTTGTTCTCCGGGTCCAGGGACGCCAGCGCGCGGGCGATGCCGTGGCGCAGGGCGCCGGCCTGGCCACTGGTGCCGCCGCCGTCGAGACGGGCGAAGACGTCGTAGGCGCCGTCGAACCCGAGGGAGACGAACGGCTCCTTGATGGTCTGCTGGTGGACCTTGTCCGGGAAGTACGCCTCAAGCGACTTGCCGTTGACCTTCCACTCGCCCGCACCGGGGGCGATGCGGACACGGGCGACGGCCTGCTTGCGGCGACCGGTACCGGCGCTGGGGCCGGACGCGGTGGGGACGTAGGCGGCGGCGTTCTCGTCGGACTCGCTGGTGTACTCGGAGGGGAACTCCTCCGGGTTCTCCACGTACTCCTGCTCGACGTCTTCGATGCCGGTGGGCTCGACCACGGTTCTCCTCGTGCTCTCTGTAAAAGTCTGCGAACGCCTAGGCGGGCTGCTCGATCTTGGTGATTTCGAACGCAACCGGCTGCTGGGCCTGGTGCGGGTGCTCCGGACCGGCGTACACCTTGAGCTTCTTGGCCATCTGGCGGCCCAGGGAGCCCTTGGGGAGCATGCCCTTGATGGCCTTCTCGATGGCCCGCTCGGGGTTCTTCTCCAGCAGGTCGGCGTAGGAGACGGAGCGCAGGCCGCCCGGGTAGCCGGAGTGCCGGTAGGCGCGCTTCTGCTCCAGCTTCTTGCCGGTCAGGGCGACCTTGTCGGCGTTCACGACGATCACGAAGTCGCCGGTGTCGATGTGGGGCGCGTAGTACGGCTTGTGCTTGCCCCGAAGCAGCGTGGCAACCTGACTCGCCATACGCCCGAGCACGAGATCGGTAGCGTCGACAACGTGCCACTGACGCTGGACATCGTTTGGTTTGGGGCTGTATGTGCGCACGATCGTTTGCCTTCGCTCTTCAGTCGGCTGCCCCATCCCGTGCGGGGATGGGGGACTCGTATACACACCCGCGGTTGCGGGGGCGTCTGGCCGGATATCCCGTGCCATGTCACAGGACTCTCCGAGTGGTGAGTGCGCAGACGATGGTGCGTGGATCGGCGCCCGGTGGTCGGGGCCCACGGCAACTCAACGCACAACGACGGAATATCCTACCTGGCCACCGCCGCGCAGGTCAAAGCCAGCGGCGGGGCGGACCGGCCGGACCGCGCTCGGCGGGGAAAACACCGGCACGGGGTCACATCCGTGACCTCTCCGTCTTTTATTATGCCCGTTGCCGGGAGTGCTTCGTCCTGTTCCCGCCCCCGCGTTGGTTACGCTTGCACCGAAAGGCCGGTCTGCTCCCGTGATGACGGGCACCGACGCGACCTTGGAGATGCCCGTCACGGTCGCCGGCACCACGGGAACCCGGAACGGACGGCACCGCGCGGCCCAGGCACACGTGCCGGTGGATCGCGGCCCAGTCCCACCCCCAGAGCCCTCGGAGACTCCCATCAGTACCCATCCGAACCAGCCACAGTACGGTCCCGACGGGCGACCCGTCGGACCGGAGGCCGGTGACGGCCAGGACCTGCTCGGGTCAGCGCCCTCCCACACCGAGGGCCAGCATCCCACATCGGGGCCACAGCAGACACATGCCGCGCCCCCGCCCGACCAGCATCCCCCGTACCCACAGCACCATCCCTCCCCCGCGCAGCCCAGCGGCCCCCAGACCCCGCCGTACGACCAGGTCGACCCGCAGCAGGGCTACCCCGGCGGTGCCCGTCAGGTCCTCCCTGGCGGCCAGGGAGGACCGAGCGGCCCTCAGGCTCCGCCCCAGCCCCCGAACGGCCCGCAGAACCCGCGCTACGGCCAGGGCGGTCAGCCCCAGGGCGTGCCCGGATTCCCCGGCGGCCCGGTGGGCGCGCCCACCGGCGGCCAGGCCCCCATGCGTCCGGGGCAGCCGCCGCAGGGCACCGGCGGTCAGTTCCCGCCGCACGGGGCCCCCACCGGAGGCCAGGCGCCGATGCGGGCGCCCACGGGCGGGCGCCCCCCGCACCAGGCGCCCACGGGCGGCCACCCGTCACACCAGGGCCCCGGCCGCCCCGGGCGCCAGGCACCCACCGGCGGCCACCCGGGCATGGGGCAGTCGGGCATGGGGCAGTCGGGCATGGGCCAGGCTTCGGGCCCGCACGTGCCCCCCGGACAGAACGCCGCCCCGGGGCAGCCCGGTCAGCCGGGACAGCCCCTCCCTCCCGGTGCGCTCCCGCCCGGCGCCCCCGTGCCGCCGCACGCCCCCGGGCACACCGGCCACCGGCCCGGACCCCAGGGCCCCGCCCCGGGGCTTCCTCCGGGCGCGCAGGGCGTACCGCAGGGCCGTCCCGGCGCTCCCGGGTACCCCGGAGCGCCCGTCGGCCCTCCCCCGGGCATGCCCCCCGGATCGGCGCCCCCGAACGCCCAGCAGGCCTACCAGGCGCCGCCCCAGCCCCCCGCCGCCACGCCCCCGGCGCCCGTCCGGGAGGAGCCCGTGTTCCCCCCGGACGCGATGGGCGCCACGCAGCACATCAGCGCCGTTCCCCCCTCTCCCGGCGGCCGCCCCCTGTTCCGGGACGAGGTCCCCGACGACGCCGGTGTGGACACCGCGCAGTTCGACGCCCAGGGGGTCAACGACTACGACGACTACGACAGCTACGACGACGGCTACCAATACGGCGACGGCGGCGCTGACACGCGCGCCCGCAAGCGCCGGATCATGATGATCGCCGGTTTCGCCGTGCTGCTGGTCCTCGCGGGCGGCGGGACGTTCTTCCTCGCCACCAGCATGGGCTCGGGCGGCGCGAACGCCGCGACCGTCGCCGACGAGGCCGACGACCCGGGCGCGCTCGACGCGGGGACCCTCTTCCCCGAGAGCATGGAGGTCGAGGGCCAGGGCACGTTCACCCGCGTGGCCGTCGAGGACACCGAGGACTGCGCCGCCGGGGCCCACGGCGACTACGGCCAGGTGCTCGCCGACAACGAGTGCCGCCAGATGGTGCGCGCCTCCTACCTCAGCGAGGACGAGGGCCACGCCGTGACCGTCGGCGTCGCCGCCATGCCCACCGGCGAGGAGGCGGCCACCGCGATGGAGGCCCAGGACCTCGTGGCCACGCAGTGGTTCGCCGGTCTGCCCGGCGAGGAGGGCAGCCCCGCCGAGCGCCTGGGCCACTCCGGCGGCCACGGCAGCAGCGGCCAGTGGGGCCGCTACCTGCTCTTCTCCCTGGCGGCCAACAGCGACGGCACCGAGGAGGGCGGCGAGAGCGAGTCCGCCACCGAGCTGCGCGCCATCAGCGAGGGCTTCCTCCAGGAGGCCCACACCAGCCTCAGCGACAACCGCGGCTGAGCGGTCGCGGACGACCGCGAGGGGCACCCGGCGAACGGGTGCCCCTCCCCCTTGTCCACAGGCACTTGTCCACAGGCACGTTCCCGCGCTTTCCCGGAGCCCGGCGCGACTCTAGCCTGGTAAAGGGGGGTTCCCTCCCCGCCGCCCCGTGCTGCCCGCGCTCCCGGAGCCACCGGCCTCCCCGGGCCGGCTCCCTCAGGCCGGCTCCCTCAGGCCGAAGCCACCGGCCCCCTTAGGCCGAGTGGCCCCGGCAGGGCAGCTCCCGCACGCGGCGGGTCGCCGAGGCGCGCACGGCCAGCTCCTCGTCGGCCGGGTAGCGCACCTCCTCCAGACTGAGCCCCTGCGGCCCCACCACGTGCACCGACGAGTCCCGCGTACCGGCGCCGAGCACCTTGCCCGGCCAGTCCGCGTCCCTGCGCCCGTCGCCCACCGCCAGGAGCGCGCCCACGAGCGCACGCACCATGTTGTGGCAGAACGCGTCCGCCTGGATCGTCCCGTGCAGCAGGTGCTCGTCCACCCGGGTCCACTCCAGGCGCAGCAGCTCCCGGATGGTCGTCGCGCCCTCGCGCTTCTTGCAGAACGCCGCGAAGTCGTGCTCACCCACCAGGCGCTCCGCCGCCGCGTTCATCCGGTCGGCGTCCAACGGGCTGCGGTGCCACAGCACGTCCCGCCGCAGCAGCGGGTCCACCCCGTAGGGGGCGTCGCTCACCCGGTACAGGTACCGCCGGAACAGCGGCGAGAACCGGGCGTCGAACCCAGGCGGCGCCAGCCGCGCCCCGCGTACCCGCACGTCCCTGGGCAGCACCCCGGCCAGGCGCCGGAGCACGCGCTCCCCCTCGCTCTCCCACGTCCGCGCGGGGATGTCGGCCTGCGCCACCTGCCCCCGCGCATGCACACCGGCGTCCGTGCGCCCCGCGCACGTCAGCGACACCTCCGGCAGGCGCAGCACCCGCGCCAGCGCCGCCTCCAGCTCGCCCTGCACCGTGCGCCGGCCCGGCTGCGCGGCCCACCCGGAGAAGTCCGTGCCGTCGTAGGCCACGTCCAACCGCACCCGAACCGTCGTCTCGTCCATAACCCGACCCTCTCCGCGTCACGAAAAAGACGAGTGCCCGACCCCCGCGGGGATCGGGCACTCGCCGAGCGGCGCGTGCGCGGGACGCGTTCGCGCGCCCGCGCCTCGCACGCTACTTGTCGTCAGCCGGGCCCTCCGCCTGGGCCGTCTCGTCGGCCTTGGCGGTCTGGTCGGAGGTGGTGTCCTCCGCCGGCTGGTCGCCAGCCTCGTCCGCCGTGGCGGTCGCGTCGGCCTTGGACTCCTCGGCCTTGGGCTCCTCGGCCTTGGGCTCCTCCGCCGCGGGCTTGGCGGCCGGGGCCGCGGCCTGGGCGCTCAGCGCCTCGACCAGCTCGATCACGGCCATCGGGGCGTTGTCGCCCTTGCGCGGACCGATCTTGGTGATCCGGGTGTAGCCACCGGGACGGTTCTCGAAGCGCGGGCCGATCTCGGTGAACAGCTCGTGCACGACGGCCTTGTCCGTGATCTTGGTCAGGACCTGGCGGCGGGCGTGCAGGTCACCGCGCTTGCCGAGGGTGATCAGCTTCTCCGCGTACGGGCGCAGGCGCTTGGCCTTGGCCTCGGTGGTGCGGATGCGGCCGTGCTGGAACAGCGAGGTGGCGAGGTTCGCCAGGATGTGCCGCTCGTGAGCGGGCCCGGAACCCAGACGGGCGCCCTTGGTAGGCGTGGGCATGGTGTCGTTCTCCTAGTGATGCGGTCCGCGGCCGCACTCGGCCGGGGACCATGTGGGCGACGAAGGTCGGTTAGTACTGCTCCGTCTCGACGAAGGACTCGCCCTCGTCATCCTCGGAGCTGTAGGAGTCGGCCGCCGAGCTGGGGTCGAATCCGGGCGGGGAGTCCTTCAGCGACAGGCCCATGTCGACGAGCTTCTGCTTGACCTCGTCGATGGACTTGGCACCGAAGTTGCGGATGTCCAACAGGTCCTGCTCGGAGCGGGCAACCAGCTCACCGACGCTGTGGATGCCCTCACGCTTGAGGCAGTTGTAGGACCGGACCGTGAGGTTGAGGTCCTCGATCGGCAGCGCCAGGTCCGCCGCCAGGGCGGCGTCCGTGGGCGACGGGCCCATGTCGATGCCCTCGGCGTCGACGTTGAGCTCACGCGCCAGACCGAACAGCTCGACCAGGGTCTTGCCCGCGCTGGCGACCGCGTCCCGGGGACGGATGGCCGGCTTGGTCTCGATGTCGACGATCAGGCGGTCGAAGTCGGTGCGCTGCTCGACACGGGTGGCCTCGACCTTGTAGGTCACACGCAGGACCGGGGAGTAGATGGAGTCGATCGGGATCCGGCCGATCTCCTGTCCCGCCTGCTTGTTCTGCGTCGCCGAGACGTAGCCGCGGCCGCGCTCGACCGTCAGCTCCATCTCCAGCTTGCCCTTGCCGTTGAGCGTGGCGATGTGCAGGTCGGGGTTGTGCACCTCGACACCGGCCGGCGGAGCGATGTCCGCGGCGGTCACCACACCGGGGCCCTGCTTGCGCAGGTACATCAGCACCGGCTCGTCGTGCTCGGAGCTGACGACCAGGCCCTTGAGGTTGAGGATCATCTCGGTGACGTCCTCCTTGACACCGGGCACGGTGGTGAACTCGTGCTCGACGCCCTCGATGCGGATGCTCGTGACAGCCGCGCCGGGGATGGAGGACAGCAGGGTGCGCCGAAGCGAGTTGCCGATGGTGTAGCCGAAGCCCGGCTCCAGCGGCTCGATGACGAACTTCGAGCGCAGGTCCGAGGCGACTTCCTCGGTGAGCGTGGGACGCTGTGCGATCAACATGGTCCGTGTCTTCCCTTCCACATGGCCGCCCGCTATTTGACGGCCACCCGGCGGACACCACCTCGGTGTCCGCTACTCGGATTCCTACCCCGTCCGCGCGGGCTCCCCACAGGGGAGCGCGCGGAACCAGGCGCGGGGGGGGGGGGGGGGGGGGGGGGGGGGGGGGGGGGGGGGGGGGGGGGGAGGGGGGG
>NZ_CBDRFA010000114.1:0-24199 GCF_965343085.1 Nocardiopsis synnemataformans
GCACGTGTCGGCCCGGTTGTGGGAGGTGTTCTCCCGCCCCGGGGTTCGTTTGGCCACGAGCTGGTATTCGGACGATGCCGACGAACACGCAGCCATCACCCAGCGCCCCACCCACGCCCGCACGCGCGCCAACATCGTTGAGGCCAGGCGGCGCCGCATCCCGTTGCGGGCCGGTGTGGTCGGTGTCCTGCCCTCACAGCGCACCGGTGAGGCGCAACAGGAACTCCGCTCCCTCGGAGTCGAGCAGATCGGCTATGACGACCTGCGCGGTGTCGGACGCGGGGCCGAGCACGACAGCACCCCCGACACCTCCGTGCTCTGCGGACGCTGCGCCCACGGCAACCTCGCTGTGGCCCCGGACGGCACCGTCTGGCCCTGCGTCTTCACGCGCTGGCTCTCGGTCGGTAACGTGCGCCACCAATCGCTGAACGACATCCCCGGCAGCGACCGTATGGCTACCGTGGTGGCGGAACTCAGCGAGGAGTTCACCCACCGTGCCGTGTGTGTGCCGGACATGTGCGATCCCCAGTGCGGGCCTTCGTGCAGTCCCGCGTGCAACCCCAAAGGAGACTGCACCCCCGCTGGAAACTGCGCGCCGAACTACAGGTGAGAGGAGTGGCGTGTTCGTCCAAGGCATCGACATCCCCGAGGGGCTGGAACCCCCAGACCCGGATCAGTGGCCCTACAGCATCCCCGCCGTGGGCCGTCTGACCGCAGAGAGGCTGGAATTCCGTGCTCCCATCACTTTCCTGGTCGGTGAGAACGGGTCGGGAAAGTCCACCCTGGTGGAGGGGATCGCCGAAGCCTACGGACTCGACGCACGCGGAGGGCGCGCCGGGCGCAAGTACGCCAACAACCGCCCCAAGACCCCCTTGGGCGAGCGGTTGCGGCTGGATCTGACACAGCGCGGCGCCCGGCAGAAACAGGCCGGGCGCCGTAATCAGACCGGGTACTTCCTGCGTGCCGAGACGACCTTCGGGTTCGCGGAGGCCGTCTCGGGCATGCACGGCTACTGGCAGGAGAACCTTGCCGAACACAGCCACGGTGAGGGGTTCCTGATCATCCTGAGCGCCATGTTCGACAAGCCCGGCCTCTACCTCATGGACGAACCGGAGGCGGCGCTCTCGTTCATGTCGTGCCTGCGCCTGGTCAACCTCATGTACGAGTTGGCGGCATCGGGCTCACAGATCATCTGTGCCACGCACAGCCCCATCCTCGCCGCCGCCCCGGACGCGGACATCATCGAAGTGGGGGAGCACGGCGCGCGCCGCACCACGTGGGACCGTCTGGAGATGGTCGACCACTGGCGGCGCTACCTGTCCGACCCCCAGAAGTACCTGCGACACCTCATCGACTCATGAGCGATGTCTCAAGGCTGGCCGACGAACGGCACCGCTCCCACATGCGGACGTTGCTGGAGCATGCCGCAGACCGTTTCCGCGTGGAACTGAACGGCATACCGGTGTTCGGATGGCGCGACCGCAGCATCGGGGCACGCGCGCACGGTACTCAGGGGAAGTACTGGCTGCGCGTGGTCACCGAGCACCATCGCTGGGCCTCAGGCGAGTTCTGGACGGGAAACGCCGAATCCCGTGCTGTCACGGGGGTGCCCAAACCCGAGGTGATCAACATGGAGGAGTGGGACGAGGCACCCGACCGCGTCCGTGCCGAGTTGATGAGCCTCATGCCGGGGAACGTGTGTTCCGCGACCAGTGAGATCCACGAGGCCCCGCAGGTGTCCGCGTCGTGGTGGGAGGAACTACGTACCTCGTTGGGGCGGGTGGCGGCGACCTCCACGGGGCGTGTCGCGGTCGACCAGGAGTCCGTGACCCGTCGGCTGACCGTCTTCTTCGGTGACGCCATCGATCCGACCGTGCGTGAGTGGAGCACCGCACACGCGGACCTGCACTGGAACAACCTTCTCGCCCCAGAGCTGGGAATGGTCGACTGGGAGGGGTGGGGGCGTGCCCCGGTCGGGCTCGACGCCGCCACCCTCTACTGCCACAGCCTGCTGGTCCCGGACACGGCCGCGTGCGTGCACAGCGCGTTCGCGGACCAGCTCGACAGTCCGGACGGTGTCCGGTCCCAGCTCTACGTCATCGCGCGTCTGCTCCTGCGTATCGAGCGAGGTGACGACCCGGGTCTGGCTGTGCCCCTGCACCGCCTGGCCGCCTCCCTACTGGACAGGTGACTGTTTCGTTCCGGGCGTGATAGAGGCTCTGGCATGTACCGGCCCCGTAAGGTGGACGTTGGCGGGTGCTCAAGCGACTGAGTCCGAGCGGAGCGTCGATGCGTCCCAGCGGAGTCGCCGAAGGGTCAGGAGTGGTGAGTTGATGGCTTCGAACGTTGCGCGAGAGTTCACGGCAGACGAAGAGCCGCTGTTCCCCATGCCTCCGCTGACGGAACAGGCACTGCGTGTCGCGGTCTCACGGCTGGATTTGGCCGCCTCCGTCCGGTTCGACTCCGAGTTCCACCAGGTCTGGCAGGAAGCGGTCCAGACCGACAGCACGGTACCGATGCACACCTTCCTCTTCAGATGGGGTGTCTTCGTCGAGCTCCGGCGCTACCCTCGGCGTGCCGAACGCCTTCTGGAGCTGGAGCGAGCGGTCAGTGAAGCCGACAGCGCCGATGAGGCCCGGATCGCGGCAGGGGAGATCTCGCAGATGCTCGGTGAAGCCACTCGGCGGGTCAGTCAGTGACGGAGTGGACCTGGGAGTATCTTCCAGACGCGGAACAGGTGGCCGGAGGGCTGGAACGCGTTGACCAAGCCGCCGTCGAACATCTCGCGCAACGGTTGGCGGACGCCGCCTCGGTGAAGTATCTGGGCGATCCTCCGGTTGAGGACTCCGGGGTGTCGAGGGTGCTCGACCATGCCGAGGGGCGATTGATGGTCTGGTACCAGGAACACCGGCGGCTCCATCTCGTCTTCATTCTCCGTGTGCGGTTCTGGCCTGTCGGAGACTCCTGACCATCCGTCTGAGTGTCCGCCTCACAGGACGACGGTGTGGGGCGGCCGGTGGCCGTTCACGCCCAGGGGACTGGAGCGGAGCGTCCGGTGGTCGTCCCGGCGCGGACGACCACCGCCCGTCTCCTGGGGTTTCAAAATCCGGGCCCGAACCTTGTACCGATTCCCCGGTGACGGCCCGTCCTTGCACCGGTACGTTCCTCCTGCCAGCACCTACGCGCAGAAGGAACCCAGGTGAACCTCCTCATCACCGGCATCACCACCCAGTCCTCCATCGCCTACGCGATCGCCGAGGAGGCGATGGAGCAGGGCCACCAGGTGATCCTGACCAACCCGCCCGGCAGGCAGCTGTCCATCCTGGAGCGGGTGGCCAAACGCCTCCCGGCCGAACCCGTGGACATCCTGCCCATGGACGTCACCGACCCCGACCAGGTCACCGCGACGGCGGGCAAGGTCGCCGCCCACTGGAACCACGTGGACGGGCTGCTGCACTCCATCGCCTACGCCCCGGGCGACGCGCTGGGCGGCAACTTCCTCAACACCTCCTGGGAGGACGTGGCCACCGCGATCCACGTCTCCGGGTACTCCCTGAAGGCGCTCGCCGTGGGGTTCCGGGAGCTCATGGCCGCCGCCCCGCACGGCGCCGGGGTCGTGTCCCTGACCTTCGACGCCTCCCGGGCCTGGCCGGTCTACGACTGGATGGGGTCGGCGAAGGCCGTGCTGGAGAACTCCACGAAGTACCTGGCCCGCGACCTCGGCGGCGACGGCATCCGGGTGAACGCCATCAGCGCGGGGCCGGTCAAGTCCCTCGCGGGCGGCTCGATCCCCGGGTTCGACCAGATCGCGGACGGCTGGGCCGACTCCGCGCCGCTGGGCTGGGACACCAAGGACGCCTCCGTGGTCGCCGGTCCCGCGCTGTTCCTGATGTCCCCGGCGGCGCGGGCCGTCACCGGCACGACGCTGCACGTGGACGGCGGCTACCACGCGATGGGTGCGCCGCTGTAGCCGGAGGAGCTGACCGCGCAGGGGGAGGATGTTCGGCCCCGGACGCCGCGGGCGTCCGGGCAGGTCACGACACCGGGGCGACATTTGCGGACGTTCTTGCTTTCCGCTGAGAAGGCCGCACCGCGCGTGCTACGGATGGACCCGTTCGCTGCCGGTCCGTCCTTCTTCCCTGGGAATCCCCATGATGACGCTGTTCCTCGTCCTCGCCGTCCTGGCCGCCATGCTGGTCGGCGCGGTCCTCGCCGTTCGCAGGTTCGGCGTCGACGACGAATCCTCGGGAGGCGCCGTCAGCGTCGTCGTCGCCCCCTGCGTGCTCGCGCTCTACCTCGCGTCGGCGGCGATGGGGGTGGTGATCGGCTGGGAGAACTTCACGGGGGCCGGGGACGGGCTGACCGAGGAGACGGGCGCGGCCGACGCCCTGTACTGGAGCACCACCGCCTTCCCCGACGAGGAGGCGGAGGTGGTGCGCCAGCAGCTGCGCGCCTACATGAGCGCGGTCGCGGAGGAGGACTGGCCGCTGATGCGCGGCGAGGGCGAGCTGAGCACCGAGGGCGAGAAGGCCCTGGCCGACCTGGCCGCGTCGGTGCGGGCGCTGTCGGTGTCCGACACCGGCGACGGCCTGGACCGCCTGACCGCGCGCCAGGAGCTCGCGGAGCTCAGCGACGCGCGCATCGTGCGCGCCGACGCGGCCGGTGACGGTATCCCGTCCGTCCTCAACGGCATCGCGGCGCTGTCCGCCATCGCCGTGGCGGTGCTGCCCTTCGCCATGATCCGGCGGGGCTCGGCCGTGGCCTACTTCTGGGCGTCGGCCAACCTGATCTTCGTGTTCGCCACGATCCTGCTGCTGTTCTACCTGGGCAACCCGTACAACGGGGCCCTGGCGCACGACGCGGGCGCGATCCAGGACGCGCTGGCCGGGTTCGACCGGATCGACGCCTCACTCGACGCCTCGCTCAACCCCCAGTAGGGGGATCGGGCCAACGGGCTGTCGGACGCGTCATCGGGGCACGCGTCCGGCAGCCCGTTCCCGTTTCCGGTCAGCCCGCTCAGCCGGCGGAGCGCGCGGCGGCGCGGCCCGCGCCCGCCGCGACCACGGCGATGACGACCATGAGCACCACCATGGTGCGCATGGGGGTGAAGGCACCGGCGGCCTGCTGCGCGGCGGGCGGGGAGAGGTCGGCGAGCACCTGTTCCCGGACGGCCTGCTCCACCGGGGGCGGGGCCGACGGCGACGCGGACGGCCGCGCGGGGTCGGCCGCGCGCTCCTGGGCGGGCTCCGCCGGGGCGGGGGAGGGGCCCTCGGTCGGGCTCCCCGGCTCGGGCGGCACCGCTCCGGGCTCCTCCGGGGCTTCGGGGCCGGGCTCCTCGGGAGCGGGCGGCGCGGGTTCGCCGGGCACCGGGGGCGTGGGCGGCTCGGGGTAGCCGGGTTCCTCGGGCGGCTGCGGCTGCGGCTGCTCGGGGCGCGGCGCGCACGGCGGCGCCTCACCCGCGCGCACCACCACCCGCACGCCGTTCGCGCACACCAGGACGTAGGACCCTCGATCGACCTCCACCAGCGCGCCCGAGGTCTCCACGCGGACCCCGTCGGGGCCCACCTCCACACGGGAGGTTCCGTCGTCCACGCTGACGCCCGTGCCGTCCGCGCTCACCTGCGGAACGGAGTCCACCGCGTTCACCTGCGGGACCGCGTCCACCGCGTTCACCTGCGGGACCGCGTCCACCGCGCTCACCTGCGGAACGGAGTCCACCGCGCCGACGAGGGAGACCGTGCCCCCCGGCCCGGCGGAGAGCGGGGAGTCCGGGGCGGGTGTGGGCGAGGCGCCGCAGGCGAGCAGGAGCGCGCCCGAGGCCAGCAGCGCGGGCAGGGCACGACGTGAGGGGGGCATGGGAACTCCTCGTGTCACAATCGGCACGACGGGTGATCGTACGTGGTCAGTCCGGACCCTACACCCGCGGCCGAGCCCTCAGGGGGAGTGCAGGCGCAGCACGGCGTGCTCGGCCCAGTCCGGCGGCCTGGTCAGCCGCGAGACCAGCACCATCGTCCCGAAGGCCAGCGGGATGGTCCACGCCGCCGGCTGCCCCAGCAGCACCGCCAGCCATCCGACCGGGGGCGGCAGCAGGATCGACCACCCCACCGCGCCGGTCGCGGTCACGGCCCCCACGATCAGCCCGGACGCGGCCCCGGGCAGCGTCAGCCGCCGCCACCAGATGCCCAGCACCAGCAGCGGGCAGAACGTCGACGCCGCCACCGTGAACGCCCACACCACCAGCACGTTGATGTCGATCATCTGCGCGGGCAGCGCCAGCAGCACCGCCACGCACGCGCCCACGACCACCGCCAGGCGCAGCCGCGGCACGCTGCCCTGGAACAGGTCGTGCGACAGCCCGCCCGCCAGGGCCAGCAGCAGCCCGGAGGAGGTGGACAGGAACGCGCCGAACGCCCCCGCCGCCACCAGCGCCGTCAGCACCGTCCCCACCGAGCCCGGCACCGCCTGGGCGGGCAGCACCACCGCGACCGTGTCGGTGCCCTGGAGCAGCACCAGATGTGGGGTGAGCACCCGCCCGAGCAGCCCGTACACCGTCGGGAACAGGTAGAACAGCCCCAGCAGGGCGATCACGCCCACCGCCACCCGGCGCGCCGTCCGCGCCGTCGGGCTGGTGTGGAAGCGCATGATGACGTGCGGCAGCCCCATACAGCCCAGCGTGATCGCCAGCAGCGTGGACCACGTCTCGAACAGCGGGTACCCGCCCACGTCCAGCAGCGGCGAGCTCCACCGCTCGCTGCCCAGCTCCGGCAGCCCCGCCGGGTGCGGGATGGTCGCTCCCTCGGGGAACACGTACTCGGTGCCCGCCTCCACGGTGTGCTCCCCGGCCGCGAACTCCACCTGTTCGCCCCCGGATGTGGTCACCGTCACCGGCTCGTCCAGGCTGAACCGGGTCCCCACGGTGAACTCCACCGGGGTCGTCTCGGGAAAGTGCGTGCCCCACTCGGGGTTGAGCGCCTCCGCCCGGGTCCGCGGACCGGCGTGCACCACCAGGTAGATCGCCGGGATGGCGATGAAGGCCAGTTTGACCACGTAGTGGAAGGCCTGCACGTAGGTCGCCGACCGCATCCCCCCGGCCGCGATCGACCCGCTCACCACCACCCCGGCGAGCAGCACCCCCACCCAGTACGGCGTGCCGCTGACCAGGGCCAGCACCACACCGGCACCCTTGAACTGGGGCACCAGGTACAGCAGCATGATCACCAGCACCACGCAGCCGCACAGCTTGCGCAGGCGCGGCGCGCCCAGGCGGTACTCGGCGAAGTCGGGCACGGTGAACGCCCCCGACCGGCGCATCGGACCGGCCACCAACGCCACCACCGCCACGTAGCCCGCGGCGAACCCCACCGCGTACCACATGGTGCCCAGGCCGTTCTTGAGCAGCAGCCCCGCCAGCCCCAGCACCGAGGCGGCCGACAGGTACTCCCCGGCGATCGCCATCGCGTTCCAGTTGGGGGAGACCCGCCGTGAGGCCACCAGGAAGTCGGAGGTCGAGCGGGCCGCCCGCACCCCGTAGACGCCGATGACCAGACTGGTGAGCAGGACCAGCCCGATCGCCAGGACCGCGATCACCACGTGCGCCCCGTGTCCTCACCGCTCGCGCGCCCCGGTCCCCTCGTGCGTCCGGGTTCCCGGCCGTGCTGTCCGCGGCTGCGTTCCCCGCTGCCGGCGCCGCGCTCCGGCGCCCCCGCGGCCCCCGCCCGGTCCGCGGCGCTCTCCGCCCGGTCCTCGATCCGCTCGGCCGAGCGCACGTGCCACAGCGCCAGTCCGAACAGCATCGGGTAGATCGCCACCGTCAGCAGCAGCCACGACAGCGGGACGCCGCCCGGCCGGATCTCCCCCAGCGCGGGGAAGAGCGCGAACGCGCCGCTCATCCCGAACAGCAGCGCCGAAAGCACCGCCACGGTGCGCACCGCGGTCCGCCGCTGGGCGCGGAACAGCGCGCGCGCCGCCTCGGTGTCCACCGGCTCCGGTATCGGCAGCAGGTGTTGCGCGGGCCGGTTGCCCCGGGCCAGCGCGATGCGGGTCTGCGGGCTGGTCAGCTTCTCGCGGCGCGGACTCATGGCGCCTGCTCGCCCTCACCGTCCCGCGACCGGGAGGCGGGACCGCCCTGGGCGTTCGCGGACCGGCCGAGCTGGTCGCGGCGGGCCGCCTCCAGCAGCTGGGCGCGCAGGTGGCGGCCGTGGCGGCGGCTCACCGGCACGTCACCGGCCGGGGTGCCCGCCACCAGGCCGGACGAGGAGGTCACCCGCAGGTCGCGCACCCACGGGATGGCGATGAGGAACCCCCGGTGGACCCGGACGAACCCGGCCGAGGCCCACACCTCCTCCAGGTAGGACAGCGACAGGCGGATCAGGTGGCCGCCGTCGGCGGTGTGCAGGCGCACGTAGTCGCCCTGGGCCTCCACGAACTGCACGTCGTCGCGCTTGACGAACACCGTGCGCCTGCCGGTGTCGATCTGCACCACGTGCAGGTCCTCGGCGGGCGGGGCCCCGCCGCCGGGCCTGCGCAGCTGCGCGATGCGGCCCACCGCCTCGGCCAGGCGCTCGGGCCGGATCGGTTTGAGCAGGTAGTCCACGGCGCCGATGCCGAAGGCCTCCACGGCGTGGGCCTCGGAGGCGGTCACGAACACGATGGACGGGGGCTCGGACAGCACGCTCAGCACCCGGGCCACGTCCATGCCGTCCAGGCCGGGCATGAGGATGTCCAGGAACGCGGCGTCGATGGTGGTGGTCCCCAGCAGCCGCACCGCGGTGGCGCCGTTGTCGGCCACCAGGACCTCCGCCACCTCGGGCATGTCGCCGAGCAGGGACGCCATCTCCTGGCGGGTGGAGGCCTCGTCCTCGACCACCAGCACCCGCAGTTCGGGCTTCAACGCGCCACCACCCCCCTGGTGAACCTGGGCACGCGCACGGTCACCTTCGTCCCCTCCCCCAGCGCGGTCTCGATCACCAGACCGTACTCGGGTCCGTAGACGGCGCGCAGCCGCTGGTCCACGTTGGCCAGGCCGACGCTGCGCGACTCCGGCCCGGTGCCCGCCAGTAGGGATCGGGCCAGGTCGGGGTGCATGCCCACCCCGTCGTCCTCGATCTCGATGACGCACAGCGGGCCCTCGCCGAAACCGGAGACGCTGATGTGGCCCTTGCCCTCCTTGCGCTCCAGTCCGTGCCGGATGGCGTTCTCCACGATCGGCTGCACGACCAGGAACGGTATGGCCACGGGCAGCACCTCGGGGGCCATCCGCACGGTGATGTCCAGGCGGTCGTGGAAGCGGGCACGCTGGAGTTCGAGGTAGGTCTGGGTGGCCTCCAGCTCCTCCGAGAGGGTCGCGTAGTCGCCCTTCTCCGAGAAGCCGTAGCGCAGGTAGTCGGCGAAGTCCGACAGCAGGTGGCGGGCCCGGTCGGGGTCGGTGCGCACCAGGGCGGCGATCACCGCCAGGGCGTTGTGCACGAAGTGGGGGGAGATCTGCGCCCGCAGGGTGCGCAGGTCGGCGGCGGCGATCCGCGCACGGGCCCGGCGCAGCGCCGCGTGGTCCAGGCAGTCGGAGACCAGCGCGGCGGCGGCCTCCACATCGGCCTCCACGGGGTGGCCCGAGGCCACCAGGGCACCGGACAGCTCGTCGGCCACGGTCAGGGGGACCGCGCACACCGACGTGCCGTCGGGCAGGCGCACGCGGGCGTTGCTGCCGTACTCGAAGACCTGGGAGAGGAGCCCCTCGACCTCGGACGGGGCGGGGCGGGTTCCGTGCGCGGCGACCGGACCGTCCAGGTCGGCCAGCACGACGCCGTCGACGGCCAGGAGCTGGCGCAGCCGCCTGGCGGCCGAGGAGACCCTCCGGCCGTGCAGCCCGTCCCGGAGGTCGACGCCGAGGGCGTGGACCTGGCGCATCAACTCGACGCTCGCCCGCTGCTCCGAGGACGCTGGGCGACGTCGGGAGGGGGAGGACACCCGCGACAGCCACCGGTATGACACGTAACGACCCTATCCCAGCGAACTGTGTCGGTGCTCACGTGGTCGGGGTCACCTTTCGAATCGTGACGCAAATGCGCGCTCGCGCCGCGTGCAGGAGCCGGGCCCGCCACCGGGAGCGGTGGCGGGCCCGGGGGAGTGCTCGGGGCGGTGGCCGTGCCGGGAGAAGGGTGGGCTCCCGGTCGGAGTGGGCCACCGACGGCCCCGAGCTCATGGTCCCTAGTGGTTGGCCGCCTTCTCCGCGCCCGCGCCGGTCAGGGCGCGGACCTGGAGCTGGGCGAACTTGTCGAAGTCGCGCTCCTTGGACGACAGGGTTCCCACGATTGCGCACAGGAGGCTGATCGGCACCGACACCAGGGCCGGGTTGGGCAGCGGGAACCAGGCGAAGTCCGCGGTCGGGATGAGCGCGGTCTCGCTACCGGAGACCACCGGCGAGAAGAACACCAGGGCCACGGCGCTGATCAGGCCGCCGTAGATGCCCGCGAGGGCACCGCGGGTGTTGAACCTCTTCCAGAACAGGCTGAGCAGCAGGGTCGGCAGGTTCGCCGAGGCCGCCATCGCGAACGCCAGCGAGACCAGGAAGGCCACGTTGAGGTTCTGCGCGAACACGGCCAGCAGGATCGCGACCACGCCGACGCCGAGGGCGGACAGGCGGGCGACCCGGACCTCCTCGGCGCCCGTGGCCTTGCCCTTGCGCAGGACCGAGTTGTAGAAGTCGTGCGCGATGGAGGACGAGGAGGCGATGACCAGGCCCGCCACCGTGGACAGGATGGCCGCGAAGGCCGCCGAGGCGATGACCGCCAGCAGGATCGCGCCCGCCATCTCGCCGCCGATGCGCTCGCCGACCACCTGGGCCAGCTGCGGGGCCGCGGTGTTGCCCGCGCCGTCCTGGGCCGTGATGGCCTCGTGGCCGACGATGGCCGCCGCGCCGAAGCCCAGCACCAGGGTCATCAGGTAGAAGGTGCCGATGAGGCCGATGCCCCAGTTGACCGACTTACGGGCGCTCTGGGAGTCGGGGACGGTGTAGAAGCGGATGAGGATGTGCGGCAGGCCCGCGGTGCCCAGCACCAGGGCCAGGCCCAGGCTGATCAGGTCCAGCTTGTTCCACAGGGTCTGGAGCGGGTCGCCCGCGACCTCCACGCCGTAGCGCAGGCCGGGCTCCAGGAAGCCCTCCTGGCCGCTGGCCGCGGCGGCGTCGCTCATCAGGGCGCCGAGGTTGAACCCGTACAGGGACAGGGTCAGCACGGTGAGCAGGGCGGCGCCCACCATGAGGATGAGGGCCTTGATGATCTGCACCCAGGTGGTGCCCTTCATGCCGCCGAAGGTCACGTAGATCGTCATCAGCAGGCCGATGACCACGATGCCGACGATCTTGGCGGTGTCGGCGTCCATGCCCATGAAGGTCTGCCCGGGCTGGATGCCCAGCAGCAGGGCGATGAGCGCGCCCGCGCCGACCATCTGCGCCAGCAGGTAGAAGATCGACACCACGATCGTGGAGACCGAAGCGGCGGTGCGCACCGGACGCTGCCGCATCCGGTAGGACAACACGTCACCCATGGTGTAGCGGCCGGAGTTGCGCAGCAGCTCCGCGACCAGCAGGAGGGCGACGAGCCAGGCGACGAGGAACCCGATGGAGTAGAGGAAGCCGTCGTAGCCGAACAGGGAGATCATGCCCGCGATGCCCAGGAAGGACGCGGCGGACATGTAGTCGCTACCGATCGCCAGGCCGTTCTGGAGCGGGGAGAAGCCGCGCCCGCCCGAGTGGAAGTCGGTGGCGGAGCGCGTGCTGCGGCTGGCCCAGACGGTGATGCCGAGCGTGGCCGCGATCATGAGGACGAAGAGGACGATGGTGATGACGCGGCTGCTGTCGTTGACCGTCTCGACAGCTTCCTGGGCGAGGTTCATCGGCCGCCCTCCTTGTTCGCCGCGCTGTAGTGGAGCTCGTCGCGCAGCTCGACCGCCTGGGCGTCGAGCCTGCGGCGCGCGTAGTTCGTGTACAGGATGGCGATCCCGAAGGTCGACAAGAACTGGAGGACACCGAAGACCAGTGCGACGTTGACGTTGCCGAAGAGCACGACGCCCATGAAGTCGCGGCCGAAGGCGGACATGAGCACGTAGAGCAGGTACCACGCCATGAAGGCGAGGCTCACCGGGAAGACGAACCTGTACAGCCGCCGCTTGAGCTCGGTGAAGCGCGGGTCGCCGTGCATGGTGACGTAGGCCTCGGTCGAGATCGCGTCGCCGCTCCCGTTGCCCTCGGGCGGCGGGGCCGGGTCCTTCGCTGGCCGGTCTGTTGACATGGTGGGTGTACCTCCGGGGGGATTGGCGTGCGTCCGGCGGCGGTGCCGCTCTGGTGTGATCTGCGTTACGAGGAACTGTAAGGAGCGGCACTACCGCGCAGCAGGGGGCCCGTGCGCACGCGCGCCGAACGCGGGGGAGGAGCGTCGAACGGTCGCCCAGCGCGCGGTGGGCGGTCGTCTGGCGCGCCGAACGGTCGCCGAGCGGTTCCGGTCCAGACCACGGGCCCCGTGGCGCACGCGCCGCACAGGGGCCGGGCCGCGCGGGAACCGCCGTGTCGCGGGGGTTCCGGCGTTCGGGAAAGCGCCCGAAGGGGGGCCCGGCCTCCGCTAGAACCCAAGCAAGCTCCGCCGGGGCCGCTCGCGTGGGACCCGCTCTCGTGGGGAGGCCCGGCGCCCGACGGGGGCTCCGGACGGTGCCCGGCGGGTGGGACACGCCTCCACCGGGCCCGGAACCCCCGTCCGGCTCCGGGCGTTGTAGCTTGTGCACCATCACCGCCGTCGCGGGCACCCGCGTCGGCGCGTTCCGCGATACCCCCGGACGAGGTGCGCCGTACCCGGTGACGACAAGACGGCGCGTTGGAGAACGCACGTCACACGTCACGGAGGTAGGCATCATGGCCTGGATCGTTCTGGCTGTCTCGGGGCTCCTGGAGACCGCGTGGGCCATCGCGCTCAGCGCGTCGCAGGGCTTCACCCGCCTGTGGCCGTCGGTGACCTTCGGGGTCACCCTGTTCCTGAGCATGGCCGGGCTGGCCTACGCGCTGCGCACCATCCCGGTCGGGACCGGCTACGCGGTGTGGGTGGCCATCGGCGCCGTCGGCACCGCGCTGGTGGGCATGTTCTTCCTCGGCGAGGGCTTCAGCTGGCCCAAGGCGCTGTGCCTCGTGCTCATCGTCTCGGGCGTCGTGGGGCTCAAGCTCCTGCACTAGTCCGCGATGACGGAGTTGTCGCCCGTGCGTCCGCGATGGCGGCTCGCACGGGCGCTCTGTGCGGACGGGAGGCGGTGACCGCGTGCGGCGGTTCACCGTCGTGGACGGGAGGCTCAGATCCAGCCGTGCGAGCGGGCGATGTGGACCGCGCTGTGCCGGTTGTTCGCCTCCAACTTGGTAACGGCCGACGAAAGGTAGTTGCGGACCGTCCCTGGGGCCAGGGAGGCGCGTTGGGCGATCTCGTTCACCGTGGCTCCGTCGGCGGCCAGCGCGAGGATGTCGGCCTCACGTGCGGAAAGCGGCGAGTTGCCCGCCGAGATGGCGTCGGCGGCCAACGACGGGTCGATGTAGCGGTCCCCTCCGTGTACGGCGCGGATGGCGTCGGCGAGCTTGGCCGCGGAGATCATCTTGGGGACGAACCCCTTCACCCCCGCTTCCAGGGAGCGCTTGAGGTGGCCGGGTAGCCCGTGGCTGGTCAGGATGAGGGTACGGCAGCCGTTGTTGTGGCGGATGATCGTCTTCGCCGCGGCGATACCGTCCAGCCCGGGCATCTGGAGGTCCAGAACGGCCACGTCGGGGCCGTGCTCCCGTGCCATCGCGACCGCCTCGTGCCCGGACGCCGCCTGGGCGATGACCTCCAGGTCCGGTTCGAGCACGAGGAGGGCCACCATCGCCTCTCGGATGAGATGTTCGTCCTCGGCCACGAGAACCCTGATCACGATGTCTCCCGACGCTGAGGTACACGAGCGATGAGGTGGTAGGTCCGGTCCGACGCGCGGTAGGCCTTCAGGGTCCCCCCGCGTACGGCGAGTCGCTGGGCGAGTCCGTCGAGCCCCGCCCCCGTACCCTCGCCGGTGGGCCGTTCCGCGTGCGCGCCGTTGTTGACGATGTGCATGGTGGCCTCGCCATCCTCCACTCCCAGAGTGATTGTGCAGTAGGAGGCCCGGGAGTGTCGGATCACGTTGGTGACTCCCTCACGGACCACCCACCCGAACAACGACTGTTCCGCGGTCTCCAGCTCGATCGGCTTCTCGTCCCTGATCCGGCAGACGACGCCGGCGGCGGACAGGACGGAACGGGCCCCGTTGAGCTCCGCCACCAGGCTGGTGTCGCGGTAGTCGCGCACCACCGCGCGAATCTCCTTCTGTGATTCCCGTGCCAGGTGTTGCACCTCCTCCAGTTCGGCGCGCACCCGGGGGTCGTCGCTCAGGCGCGCGCCGAGTTCGCTCTTGAGCGCGATCACCGTCATCGTGCGTCCCAGTGTGTCGTGCAGGTCGCGAGCGAACCGGAGCCGTTCCTCGGCGATGGCGAGCCGTGATTCGAGCTGGCGGGCGGCCTCCACCCGCCGTGCCACGTCCACGCTCCAGCCGAACAGACGCACGGTGAGGACACCGAAGAGCCAGGAGCCCGCCGCCGCGGCCAGGGCCGGTAACGGATCGGGGTACGCGGCCGAGGCGAGCGCACTCGCCACGGCCAACGCGACCACGACGGTCCACGGGGCGGACGCCCACACCACGGCCGTGGGCAGCACGGCCAGCGCCACCATGGCATAGGGGGTGAATCCGGTCGACGACGTCTCGGCGGCCAGCACCGCGAGAGCGCCGAGCTCCGCGAACGTGAGCACCGCTATCCCCACCGAGATCCAGGCGTGATGGCGGAAGGACGAGGTACGGCCGCCCAGCGAGCGGGCGGCCACCACCGTGGCCGCGAGAGCCTGTGCCACGTACACGGCCACGGCGGTCCACGCCACGGGAGCGGGCGGGGCCGAGGCGCTGGAGACGGCCCAGACGAACACGGCGATCACCACCCACAGGGGTACGGCCAACGCGTACCGGGTTCCCGCCTCCGTGCGCTGGAGACCGTTCTCGTCGATCGGGCCCATCAGACACGCGACTCCCAGCGGAACCAGCGCTGTGCCGCCACGACGGCGAGGAGGGTCCATCCGAGCAGCAGTCCTGTCCGTTGGAGTGCCTCGGCCACGGAGAGGGTGTCCAGCCACCCCGCGCGGACCAGGTCGACCATCGGGGTGAACGGCATCCAGTAGCACACCTCCTGTACGGCCTGTGGCATGGCCTCCAGGGGAAAGAAGGCCCCGGAGGTCGTGGGCAGCAGCACCAGCCCCGGGAGGATGACGACCTGGACGCTTTCCGAGTTGCGGGCACCGGCACTGGAGAAGGCGGCCAGTGCCGCGGCGAAGAGCGCTCCCAGCAGGACCGCGATCAACGGGTAGTGCGGAGCGCTCGGCAGCCCCGCTCCGGTGAGCGGCACGACGATCACGGCGACCAGCAGGAACTGGACGACGGCGATCACGATGGTGGGCAGGGCCGTGCCGATCAGGATGACCAGGTCCGACAGTTCGCCCGTTCGAAGCCGCTTGAGCAGTCGTTCCTCCCGCCGAACGACGTAGGTCGTGGTCAGCGGTACGTACAGGGAGAAGACCAGGATCACGCCCGCCGCGCTGGCGAGCATGACCGGTCCCAGCGACAGGTTCAGGGCGTCCAGGTCGAAACGGGTCATGGAAACGACCAGCACGGCGAGCACCATCGCCGGGATGAAGAGGACGTTGAGAAAGTTGCTTTTGATCCGAAAGAAGAGCGAGGCTTCCGCGCGCCCCAGGGCAGTGATTTGACTGGTGGTACTCATGAGGTGGGGCTCGCTTCCTCGTCCAGATCGTTGTTCGCGATGTGCAGGAACGCCTCCTCCAATGAGGCGGAGCGCGCGTCGAGGCCGGTCAGGGGTATCCCCCTGTCCCGAGCCCAGGCGAGTACCTCCGTGGCCGTGTGCTGCAACTGGTCCGTGACCAAACGCACCCTGCTGTCCCGAACATGATCGAGTTTCGCGGCCAATTCTTCCAGAGGCGGAAGGTCATCCGCGGTGAAACCGGTGGGCAGGGTGAAAGTGAGTGACGACGGGAAGCCGCCGACGATGTCGGGAACGGAGCCCTCGACCGCTATCCGGCCCTGGTGCATGATCGCGATGCGATCGGCGAGGGCTTCGGCCTCCTCCAGATAGTGCGTGGTCATGACGATGGTGGTGCCCATGTCCTTGAGGCCCCGGATGATGCGCCAGGTCTCGCTGCGCCCCTCCGGGTCCATGCCCGTCGTGGGCTCGTCCAGGAAAAGCAGAGCCGGTTCGGTGAGCGTGGCCAGCGCGAGGTCCAGCCGCCGTTGTTCGCCTCCGGACAGGTTCTTCACGGCGACCTTCGCCCGGTGCTCCAACCCCACGAGGGCGACGGCGTCCTCCACGGAACGCGCCCGGGAACTGCAACCGGCCCACAGCCTGACGGTCTCCGCGACGGTGAGTTCCTCGGCGAATCCGCCCTGCTGGAGCATGACCCCGGTATGGGGGCGGATCGAGGACCGGTCCCGCACGGGGTCGTACCGGCCGAACAGGCGGATCTCTCCCCGCGAGGGCTGAGCCAGTCCTTCGAGCAGCTCGATCGTGGAGGTCTTCCCGGCCCCGTTGGTCCCGAGCAGGCCGAAGAGCTCGCCCTTTCCCACACTGAGCGACACCCCTCTGACGGCGTCGTAGGTCTTGTTTCCCGTCCCGTAGCGACGCCACAGGTCTGTGACTTCTATCACACTGGTTTCGATGGTTGAGTCCATATGGCCATTGTTTGACTCTGGGTGACCTTTCTCCAGTGCTGCTTGCAACGGATTATTATTGCATGTGTCATAGCGAGTTCGTGACACTTGTCATGTCGAGAGGGTGACAAATTGACCAGTATTGGTGTGATCTGTGTCACAGCATGAAGAATGTCTCTGTGCTTGAATCGCTTTCGCAGTCGCTGCGAAGAAGTCTCCAGAAACCCTGCTGGTGCGATATGGGCCCAGTCAGAACGATCGCATTCGGCGGTAGGAGAAAGTAGTCAGAAGTTCTATCTGCCCAAGGAGAACGTGATGAAGGAAATCATCGAGCACTTCGACGCCCTGGAATTCGACGCCGAGGAGGGCATGGTCGCCTTCGACCAGGCCCCGGTCATGGCCACGGTCGTCACCACCGCGACCACGGCGACCACCTCCATCACCGGCATCTTCGGCTAGTGATTACTGGGGGCCTTCCGGTGGCAACCTCCACCGGAAGGCCCTTCCGGATGTTGTGCTACCCATTCAGCAAAAATTCGGGAGCCGCAGGGCGGGAGTGAACGTGAAAAGACTGGCCAAGATCGTCGGGAGCATCTTCAAACCCATCCCCCTGACCCGGAACCAGGCGATCGGTTTATCCGAGAGAATATCCTCGGTCACCGCACTGGTCGGGTCTCTTGAGTACCTTTACCTGCACCGGGAGACGGCGAAGGACGGGTTCTTCGACTGGGATACCGTCCGCGGGCTCTACACCACGGCGTCCCCGTTGACCCGTCGGTTCCTGGACGGTGTCGGTGAGCCGCGTACCACCTACGCCGTGCACGCCGCACGCGCGCTCGTGAGCGCGGGCATGCTCCTGCCCGGTGACTCCCGATGGCGAGGACTGGGCAACGCCTTCCTCGCCGCGAGCGGCACGGCCGTCTTCCTCCGACACCGCTACGGCACCGACGGAGCCGACGAGGTCTCGGTTCTGGTCCAGACCGGTAACGCGGTCGCGAGGCTCTCCCGTTCCCCTCGCGTGCAGGACGCCGCGATCTGGCATGTGGCCATCCAGTCCAATCTGTCCTACGTCATCGCCGGTTGGTTCAAGCTCCTGGGGCGCCCTTGGACGGAGGGGACCGCTCTCCAGGAGGTGCTGCGGACGCGAACATACGGGCATGAGGGCGCTCACCGCCTCGCCACGGCCCATCCCCGTCTGGCGAAACCGCTGGTTTACGGCGTCCTGCTGATGGAATGCCTGTTCCCGCTCGTCTACGCAGGGAAGGGCCGCCTCAGCCGGGTCTTCATCATCTCCGCCATCGCCTTCCACGGCGCCAACGGCTACCTCATGGGGCTGGGCAGGTTCCTGACCGCCTTCACCTCCATGCACCCGCACGTCGCCTACACGGCAGCGCCCAGAGAACTCCCCGAGGTCGCCGACCGCGATGACAGTTCACTCGTCGCCATGGGCGCGGTGCTCGGCGGCGTGGCCGTAGGGATGCTTCTGTCCACCGCGCAGCGTCGCATGGCGGTGTTGGAAGGGCGCCCCGGGACGCGGTGGACCAGGACCCGGTTCGGCAACACCCTGGCCTACGAGGCCGCCGAGGGCGACGGGACGTCACCCGTCCTGGTCTTCGTCAACGGCCTGGCCTCGATTCCGGAGCAGTTCGGGTGGATCACCCAGACCCTGAGGCAGGAGACCGGCTTCGGGACCGTGACCTATGCGCGGCCCGGGTACGGAGCCAGCGCGCGGGCTCCCCACGCCCGAGTGGACCTGGGCACCGCGTCGGCGGAACTGGCCGAGTTGGTCCGGGCGGTCGTCCCCGCCGACCGCCCTGTCGTCCTCGTCGGCCACTCCCTCGGCGGGGACCTGGCCAGACGGGCCGCTCCCTCGCTGGGAGGCCAGCTGATCGGTCTGGTGTACGTCGACGCCTCGCATCCCGCCGAACTCCAACGGTCGAGACAGCAGAGGGCCTCCGGCGAGCGGATGCACGAGCTGTTCGCCACTCTCGCCTGGTCGAACAGGCTCGGGGCGGGTTCCCTGATGAGCCGTCCGCCGTGGTTGGAAAGCCTGCCGACACCGTTGCGCCGACACGCTTTCGCCCAGTACGCCGACGCTCGTCTGTGGCTGGCCGCAGGCGAGGAGTGGGAGGAGGTCAAGGCCGACTACGCGGCCTTCGGGGCTGACCTTCCACCCGTGTCGGCACCGGCGTTGGTGCTCTCCGCCCAGAAGACCGTCGACTACGACCCCGAGCAACTCCTCCTGCACCGGGAGCTCGGTCTCGCCCACCAGGTCACCGGAGCGACCGTTGGGTTCGAGGTCGTGAAGAACGCCGACCACGACACGATCATGACAAATGGCACTCACGGGACCCGGGTGGCCCGCCTCATCATGGACTTCGTGCGGGACGCCATGGCCACGAAGGTTTCAGGAACCCGTCAGGCCCAGAACCAGGGGGAAGGGAAACCATGACAGCACGTGCACGTGTCTACGGCACTGTCAAGAACGCCTTCACCGGTCATGGGGCTCTCGCCCGGGTTGGTTTTGCGGTATTCGTTGCCGCTACCATCACCACCCAGCATCACCACGTGGCGACATACAACCGCGTCAAAGTCTTCGACCGATTCCAAGCCCTTCCGACCTGGCGATTCTTCGCTCCAGAGCCGGGAGTCCACGATTATCTATTCCTCTACCGGACCATCGGTCAGGAGGGAGAGATTTCAACATGGAACGGGATCGATCTGGCAAGAAAGCGCTCACTGGGGCAGATGTTCTGGTTCCCGTCAAGGCGCGGGGAGAAGGCGTTCTTCGATGCTTCCGTGGAACTCGTCGGTGTGATCGACCGGGGGTTCGACGTGATCTCGTTGACGCCCGCCTACCGGCTTCTCGACAACTATGTGAGGGCTAGAATCCGAGCTGAGAATCCCGAAGCCGACGGCTACCAGATCGCCATGGTCAAGAGCTCCGGATTCGACTCCTCGGAGGCCCCGGAGATGGTGATGCTCACACCCCGAAGGAAATTCACCTAAATTCCGTGGAGGAAACCATGAAGAGCCAGGCCAGAAGCGTCATCGCTGTTGTCGCCGCCGTCGCGGTCGCCGTCATCCTCGTCGCCCTGGCGCTCACGGAGGTGCTGTCCGTCGCGGCGACCCTGGGACTTGGCGCGGTGCTCTGGGTGGGACTCCTGGTCATCTTCGTGCCGAGGAAGAAGGAAGGATCACGGTGACCAGCAGCATCGACACGGACTACGGTCGGCAGTTCGCCCGTTGGTATGACCGCCTCTTCGATCCGAGTGCCGCGGAGGAGACCGCGAAGGTTCTGGCCGAGTGCCATCCGGCCCCGGACACGGGAGCACTCGAACTCGGGGTCGGCACCGGGCGGATCGCGCTTCCCCTGGCGAGCATGATCGGTGCGGTCACCGGCGTGGACAGTTCGAGGGACATGCTCGCCGTGCTCGCGGAAGCCAACGCGCGGACCGGCGGCCGGGTCACCGGTGTCCACGCGGACATGCGCACCTACCAGGACACCCGCTCCTATGCTCTGGTCTACGCGGTGTGCGCCACCCTGAACCAGCTACTCCGTCCGGAGGACCAGCGCGAGGCGGTCCACAGAGCGGCCGGTCTGCTCGCTCCCGGAGGGAAGCTGTTCATCGAGGCGCATCACCGCCCCGCTGTGACGGAGGTGTTGCACATGGGCAGACCTCACGTCACGTTCTTCACTCCTTATCCCGAGCCCGGAACCGGTCTGCAGACGCACTCCGCGATCGCCGGGGACGGCAGGACGTGGCAGTGCTCCCAGATCTGGTACGAGAAGGACGGCACCACCAGGGTGGGGACCGAGTACTCCAGGCTGCTCGTCCCCGAGGAAGTGCACACCTGGGCGGAGGAGGCTGGCCTGAGCCTCGACTGCCCGAGGGAGGGGTACGGGGACTGGGCCCTGAACACGGCCACCGAACAGTCCGCGACCTTCATCTGCGTCTACACCAGACCGGCGCCTTGAGCACCGTAGGAGACATTCGATGGGAAGAGTCGACGCCGTGGTCGTCGGAACCGGCCCGAACGGACTCGCCGCAGCGGTGACACTCGCTCGTGCGGGTCTCAGCGTCGAACTCTACGAACAACACGACACGATCGGCGGAGGGCTGCGTACCGTCTCCCTCTTCGACACCGAGATCGTCCACGACGTGTGCGCCGCGGTCCACCCCATGGCCGCGGCGTCGCGCTTCTTCAGGGAGTTCGATCTCAGAGCCCGGGGCGTGGAGTTGCTGCGGTCTCCCGTGCCCTACGCCCACCCTCTTCCCGGTGGACGAGCCGCCCTTGCCGAAATCGACCTGAACGACACCTGTGCGGGCCTGGGCGAGGACGGGAGGCGCTGGCGCCGCCTCATGGCTCCGCTCGTCGAGCGCAGCGGCGGTGTGGTGGACCTCGTCATCTCCGGGCAGAGGTCCCTGCCCCCGGACGCCGTCGCGGCCTTCCTCCTGGCCCAACGCGCTCTGACGCATGGTCTGGGGGCTGGCCCGTTCGTCACCGAACACGCCAAGGCACTGTTCGCGGGAGTCGCGGGACACGTGATCGGCGCGCTGCCCTCACTCCCGGGCGCGGCCGTGGCGCTGCTGCTCGGTCACCTCGCCCACACCGAGACCAGCTGGCCCCTGCCCAGGGGCGGCAGCGGTGTCATCGCCGACGTGCTCGCCGCCGATGTCGCCTCGCACGGCGGCGTGTTCCATACGGACCGGAGGATCAAGGACCTCACTGACCTTCCCCCGGCCTCCACGGTGCTTCTCGACGTCTCTCCCAAGGGCTTCCTCGACATCGCCGGTGGTCGACTTCCCGACCGCTACGGCAGGGCGCTGCGGCGCTTCCGCTACGGCCCGGGTGTGGCCAAGGCGGACTTCCTCGTCTCCGAGCCCGTTCCCTGGACGGCTCGCGAGGTGGGCGCGGCGGGCACCGTGCACCTGGGGGGCACCCAGGAGGAGATGTTTCGCGCCGAGACCGAGACCGCGCGTGGACGAAGGGTGGAAGAGCCCTTCGTCCTCCTCGTCGACCCCGCCGCCACCGATCCGGGTCGAGCCCTGCCCCACAAACGGCCGGTGTGGGCCTACGCCCACGTACCCAACGGGGACACGCGGGATCCTGTGGACATGATCCGTCGCCGCATCGAGACCTATGCCCCTGGTTTCACGGACACCATCATCGATTCGCGAGGAATCTCCGCGGCGCGGATGGAGGAGTACAACCCCAACTACGTCGGTGGGGACATCGCGTCCGGGGCCATGTCCGTTCGCCAGGCCGTCCTGCGGCCCGTCGCCGGTGTCGACCCCTACCGCACGCCGCTGCCGGGGGTGTACCTGTGTTCGGCCTCCACCCCGCCCGGCCCCGGAGTGCACGGTATGTCGGGCTACCTGGCCGCACTGTCCGCGCTCCGCCACGAACACGGCGTGCGTACTCCTCCGGACCTGTCTCCACGGTGATGGTTTCCCGGACGGGCGGTCTCCTCGTCCCTCCGGGAGCGGCACCGCGCCGCTCAGGGCGACGGGGGCCGAGGGGCGTCGCGGAGGGAGCCGCCCCGCCGCCGCTCGGGACGGGGGAAAGCGCGCGGCGTACTGTGCCCGTGCGCTCTCCCCCGTCCTTTTCCTCGTTCCGCCGCGTTCCACCGCCGCGCCCTTCGTGCCACGCCACCGCGTTCCCACACGACGCGGCGGAGAAAGGGGCGGAGGCGCTCAGTCCCCCGAACGCGGGCCGTTCGCGGCCGGTGCCCCGACGTGGGCGGTGAAACCGATCTCGACCAGCAGCTCGGGGAAGGCCAGCCGGGAGACGCCGATCAGGGTGCTCGCGACCCGGGGGTCGGGGCGGCCGTAGGCCTCCTTGCGCACCGGCCCGGCCACGGCGAAGGCCGCGTCGATGTCCAGCACGTAGACGGTCTCCTCGACGACGTCGTCCATGGAGGCGCCGAAGCGCCCCAGCAGTTCGGCCGCGTTGGCGTAGGCCCGGCGCATCTGCTCGCCCGTGTTGCCGAAGTCGGTGACGCGTCCGTCGGCGCCGACCGGCGCGGGGGCGACCAGCCGCTCCCCGTCGTGCGCCACCTGGCCGGAGAGGTGGACGGTGTCGCCGCGTCTGATCGCCTGGACGTATCCGTAGCCCTCCTCCCAGGAGACGCCGTGCCTTTCGACCTGGTCCTCGTTGTTCATGGCACTCCGATCATCGAAAGCGGAATTCGGGGGGTGTTCCACAATCTAGGATTCGGCCCTGGCCCGGGCCAGACGCGCGTGTGCCAAAAACAGCAAGGATCGTGCCAGTCCGGAAAACAGCGCCCTCCGGAGCGGCGAGAGTAGGATCAGCGGCGCAGAGGCCACCCGGCACGGAAGGCGAGGGAGAGCGTTGCGCCACCCAGAGGCCCAGAAGGTCGTGGCGATACTCGCGGTCCCGCGGGGCTTCGCACTGGACTACAGCATCCCCGCCTACGTCCTTGGCGGCCACCCCGGATACCGGATCATCGTCTGCGGCGGGGACTGTTCCGCGACGGCCGGGGAGACGGGCGGCGGGTCGCCCGGCCCCGAGCCGGTCGTGGAGGTCAGGCCCACCCACCCGCTGTCCGCGGTGGAGTCCGCCGACGTCGTCGTGGTGCCCGGGTACGGGGACCCGCACGTGCCCCTGCCGGAGGCCCACCTGGACGCGCTGCGCCGCGCCGCCCGGCGCGGCGCCCGGATGGTGGCCATCTGCACCGGGACCTTCGCGCTCGCCTCCAGTGGGGTCCTCGACGGGCGCACGGCGACGACGCACTGGCGCCACGCCGACCTGCTGCGGACGCTGCACCCCTCGGTGGACGTCGTCGGGGACCGGTTGTTCGTCGAGGACGGGCCGGTCCTGACCTCGGCGGGGGCGGCCGCCGGAATCAACGCCTGCATCCACGTCCTTCGGACCGACTTCGGCGACGCCGCCGCCGACGAGGCCGCCAGGGACTCCGTGGCCTCCCTCGCGGCGGTCGCGGCCGGCCCCGGGTACGCCAACGCGCCCGCCCTCGCACCGACTGGCCTACAGGCCACCCGAGACTGGGTCCTGTCCAACATCGGGTCCCCGATCACGGTGCAGCGGATGGCGGATCGGAGCATGCTCTCGCGCAGGACCTTCATCCGCCGCTTCGAGCGGGAGACGGGGATGCCCCCCATGCAGTGGGTCGTCCTGCAACGGGTCCTGGACGCGCGCCGCCTGCTGGAGACCTCCGACTGGTCGGTGGAGAGGATCGCCGGGGCGACCGGGTTCGGCACCGCCGCGAACTTCCGTGCCGTCTTCAAGAGGGAGGTCGGCGCGACGCCGTCCGCCTACCGCAGGTCGCACGGGCTCGCGCGGGCCGCCGGTTCCTGACCGCCGACCCGCGGGCCCTCGAACTCGCGTGCGCCCGAACTCGCGGGCCCCGGACCCGCGT
>NZ_CBDRFA010000115.1:0-22363 GCF_965343085.1 Nocardiopsis synnemataformans
AGCAGAGCCCAGCCATTCCCGAACCCCGGGCGTTGGTCGCCCTCCGCCAGGGCACTCCCGCCTTTGGTGCCGCTTGTCGTCGGGCACCCTCACCCCCACCGAACGTCTACCGTTTCCTCGCACTTCCCCGCCCTTTCGCGGCAGCGGGTGCGCTTTCGTCGCCGCCAACGACCCCAGACGAGAACAGCGCAGGGGAGAGACCTGATGACGGCCCCTCCCTACCCCTCAATTCCTTGGTCTTTTCCTACTGTCGGTCGATTGAGGGCATGCCGAAACGCACGTGGGTGGGATCCCCCCTATTTCCAGGAAACCACCTTCACCCCACACCGGGACACCCCCAACCACCACCTGTGGAAAACCCGGTCACCTGTAAGCGACCGACACCTTCAGCACCCCGTGCTTCCGTGCGTCTCTGCTCCCGGGTTTCCGAGCTTCCAGAGCCCCCAGCGCCCCCAGCGCCCCCAGCGCCCGTAGCACTGAGGGTCCATGGACCGAGGTGTGCCAACCAGTGGATCCTGGAGCCGAACACCGCAGTCTGTGACAACCAACCGATCAGCGCCCCGGCCAAGCGGTCGCTGACCTCCCATGACCGCTGATTCAGGACGTGTTCTCCCGTCAACGGTCTAGGAGGCCGGAAGCCGAGGGCCGGAAGCCGAGGGCCGGAAGCCGAGGGCCGGAGACCGAGAGCCGAGGGCCAAGAGCCGGGAGCCGGGAGCCGGAGGTCGGGGACCGGGTCCGGTCCCCGCGAAGCACCAGAAGGCCCCAGCCCCGAGCGGTTCACACCCGCCACTCACACCCGCCCCTCCGGCTCACCCCTCACGTCTCACGCCCACCCCTCAGACCCACCCGTCACGCCCAGCCCGCGTCGTGGGCCAGGATGGCGGCCTGCACCCGGTTGGACATACCCAGCTTGGCCAGGATGCGGCTGACGTGGGCCTTCACCGTGGCCTCGCGCATGCCCAGGTCGCGGCCCGCCTCGGCGTTGGACCTGCCCCGGGCCACCGCGAGGAGCACCGACCGTTCGCGCTCGCTGAGCACCGACAGACGGCGCACGGCCTCGGCGCGGCCCGCCGCGGAGTCGGCGGGGGCGGGCGCGGCGAAGCGTTCGAGCATGCGCTTGGTGACGCTGGGCGCGAGCATCGCGTTGCCCTCGTGGACGGTGCGCACCGCGCCGATGAGGTCGCGCGGCGGGGTGTCCTTGAGCAGGAAGCCCACCGCCCCGGCCCGCAGGGCGCTGTGCACGTACTCGTCGAGGTCGAAGGTGGTCAGCAGGACCACGCGGGGCGGCCGGGGCAGAGCGGTGAGGCGGGCGGCGGCGGTGATCCCGTCGGTGCCCGGCATGCGGATGTCGAGCAGCACCACGTCGGGGGTGAGCTCCTCGGTCAGGCGCACGGCCTCGGCGCCGTCGCCGCCCTCGCCCACCACCTCGATGTCGGGGGCCGAGTCCAGGATCATCCGCAGGCCGGATCTGACCAGGAGTTCGTCATCGACCAGGAGCGTGCGGATCACCTTCGGAAACCTCTTCCTCCGTGCCGGATGGATCGTCGGTTCGCACGATAGCGCGCAGACGCCACCCGCCGTCGTGGCACACCCCCGCGCTGAGGCTGCCGCCGGAGAGCACGACGCGCTCGTGCAGCCCGGTCAGCCCGAAGCCGCTGCGGGGCATGGGCGAGGCCGGGCCCCGGGCGGGCGCGTTGGCCACCTCCACCTCCAGCTGGCGGTCGGCGTAGTGCAGACGTAGGGTGACGGCGGCTCCGGGCGCGTGCTTGGCGGCGTTGGTCAGCCCCTCCTGGACGATCCGGTAGGCGGTGCGCTGGGCGCCCGCCGGCAGCGGGCGGACCTGCCCGGTCTCCTCACGGTGGACGGGCATCCCGGCGGTGCGCCACTCCTCCACCAGGCGGTCCAGGTCGGCCAGGACCGGCTGGGGGGCGGTGGGCGCCGCGTCGGTGTCGTCGCGCAGCACCCCGAGGATGCCGCGCAGTTCGGTGAGGGCCTCGCGGCCGGTGGTGCGGATGAGCCCGGCGGCCTCGACGGTGCGCGGGTCCTGAGAGGAGACCTCCAGCCCGCCCGCGTGCAGCACCATGAGGCTGACCCGGTGGGCGACCACGTCGTGCATCTCCCGGGCGATGCGGGTGCGCTCGGCGGTGATGGCCTGCTCGGCCATCATGTGCTGTTCGCGTTCGAGGCGTTCGGCGCGCTCGTGGAGGCGGTCGATGAGCTGGCGGCGGGTGCCCACCCACAGGCCGAAGATCATCGGCACGACCAGCAGCATGCCGATGAGGAAGACCTGCCCGAGGGGGTTGGCCTCGTAGGCGACGACCAGGGCCAGGCTGTACATGGCGAACCAGCCCACCAGCAGGCGCCGGTTGTCGCGGTACACCGCGTACGAGTACAGGGCGATCACGGCCGGGACGAAGTTGGCGAAGCACAGCAGCAGCACGAGCGCGGTGACGAGCATCCACTGCGGGAAGCTCCGCCGCAGGAGCACCGTGGCGCCGGCGAACAGGACCGGGACCACGTAGAGGACCACCCCGGTGACCAGGGCGAGCGCGATGTTCACGTTGGCCAGGACCGTTGGGATCGCGGGGATGAGCCCGCCGAACAGGCCGAGCTGGAAGCTGCCCACCAGTTGCAGGAACCCGCTGAACGGCAGCGGCAGCACGGCGTAGAGCACGTCGGCGATGGTCAGGCGGCGGGCCCACCACCACTCACGGTCCTTGTTCAGCAGGGCGTTGGCGTCTCTGCCCCGATCGCTCAACCAGCTCCTCATGCTGCGGAGTCTACGGCGGCGCCCCCGGTCGGCCCGTGCGCGCGCCGGACCCGGTCCCGTGCGGTCCGATCGTCGGTCCCCGCGCGAAAGCCCAGGCGGGGAAGGATCCGTGGCGGGATCGCCACAGTGGGTGATCCGCCGACCCCCGACGAAAGTCGGTACGTCGGCCAAACGAAGGAGTCGCGAACCCGCCCGTTACCGTTCCTTTGGCCGAGTCGCGGATCGGCCCCGCGGGGGACGCCCGGGCCGGGCGGGCGGACCTAGCGTGGTGGGGAGCCGAGACGGAAGAGCCCGTCCGGTCCGCACACCATCCCCGAATCCTGGAGCTGTCTGCCGTGACCGAGTCCACTGTGAAGCCCGACCCCACGGTCACCTCACCGCCGGTGGTGGTCGCCCGGGGCCTCACCAAGACCTACGACACCGGCGACAGCCAGGTCCACGCCCTGGCCGGGGTGGACGTGGAGTTCCACCGGGGGGCCTTCACCGCGATCATGGGCCCCTCGGGGTCGGGCAAGTCCACCCTCATGCACTGCCTGGCCGGGCTGGACGTGCCCACCGCGGGCACCGTGCACCTGGGCCGCACCCAGATCACCGGCCTGCGCGACGCCGAGCTCACCCTGCTGCGCCGCGACCGGATCGGGTTCATCTTCCAGTCGTTCAACCTGCTGCCGATGCTGACCGCCGAGCAGAACATCCTGCTGCCGTCGCAGATCGCCAAGCGCGGGGTCGACAAGCAGCGCTTCGACCACATCATCGACGTGGTGGGCCTGCGCGACCGGCTCAGCCACCTGCCCGCCAAGCTCTCCGGCGGCCAGCAGCAGCGCGTGGCCGTGGCCCGCGCCCTGCTCAACGCGCCCGAGGTCGTCTACGCCGACGAGCCCACCGGCAACCTGGACTCGCGCTCGGGCACCGAGGTGCTGGCGTTCCTGCGCGACTCGGCCCGCGACCTGAACCAGACCATCGTCATGGTCACCCACGACCCCGTGGCCGCCTCCTACGCCGACCGCGTGGTCTTCCTGCGCGACGGCCGTCTGGTGGACGAGGTCGTCGACCCCACCGCCGAGCTGGTCTCCGCGCGGCTGCTGAAGCTGGAAGAGGCCTGAGGGACATGCTGCGCACCACACTCGCCGGGCTGCGGCTGCACAAGTCCCGGTACGTCACCACCGTGCTGGCGATCCTGCTGGGGGTCATGTTCGTGTCGGGGACCATGGTCTTCGCCGACACCCTCAACGCCAGCTACGAGAAGTCCGTCATGGGCTCGGCCACCAGCGTCGACGCCATCGCCGTCCCCACCGAGCCCGAGTTCGACCCTGAGAGCACGGAACCGCCCGAGGAGCGGGTCCCCTTCACCGACGAGCAACTGGACGGGGTCCGGGCGCTGCCCGAGGTCGCCGACGTGGGCGGGACCCTCCGGGGCCAGGCCGTGCTCCTGGACTCCGAGGGCCGGGCGACCGGCTTCCTGCCGCCCATGGCGCTTGGGCTGAACGGGGTCAGTCGGTTCTCCGCCGACGAGGGCTCGCTGCCCGCGAACGGGGACGAGATCGCCCTGGCCACCTCCACCGCGGAGCAGCTCGGGTTCACGGTCGGCGACACGGTGACCGTGCTCGACCCCGAGGGAGACAAGCGCGACTTCACCATCACCGGGTTGGTCGAGTTCGGTGTGGAACGAATCTACAGCGCCGCGGGCGCCGTCGTCTTCGACCCGGGCACGACCCGGGAGATGACCGGCGTGACGGACTACGCCGAGATCGACGTGCTCGCCGCCGAGGGTTACACCCCGCAGGAGGTGGCCGACGCCGTCGCCGCCGAGCTCGGGACAGCGGCCGACGTGCGCACCGGTGAGCAGCTCGGTCTGGTGATAGCCGACGACGCGGGCGGCGAGACCGCGTTGATACGCACCGCGCTGCTGCTGTTCGCCTTCATCGCGATGTTCGTCGCCGGGATCGTCATCTACAACACCTTCGCCATCCTCATCGCCCAGCGCCAGCGCGAGCTGGCCCTGCTGCGGTGCGTGGGCGCCAAGCGCGGCCAGGTCTTCCGGTCGGTGCTGACCGAGTCGGTGGTCGTGGGGCTGGTCTCCTCCGCCCTGGGCGTGCTGGCCGGTGTGGGCGTCGGCATGGCCGGTGCGACCTTCGGCGGCCCGCTGCTGGGATCCGGGGAGGCGGTGCCCGTGGTGGTCACTCCGACAGCGGTCCTGGTCGGCCTGGCCGTGGGCACCGTGGTGACCGTGTTCTCCGCCCTGGTCCCGGCCACGCGCGCCACCCGGGTGGCTCCGCTGGCTGCCCTGCGCACCAGCGCCACCGCCGCCGGGCTGGAGAAGGGCACCGGCTGGGTCCGCGTCGTCTTCGGTCTGCTGGCCTTCGCGGTCTCGGCCGCTCTGGTCGCCCTGACCCTGAACGCGGACCTGGCCGAGGTGGGTCTGGTCGTCGTGACCGCCGCCGCCCTGATCACGTTCGTGGGCGTGGTCGTGCTGGGCCCGCTGCTGGTGCGCGGAATCGTGCGCCTGGTCGGCGTTCCCCTGCGGAAGGTGGGTGTGCCGAGCATGCTGGCGGTGGACAACTCCACCCGCAGCCCGCGCCGCGCGGCCACCGCGATGATCGCCCTGACCGTGGGCGCCACCCTCATCACCGGCTACTCGGTGATCAGCTCCTCCATCGAGACGACCATGACCCGGACGCTCGAGGAGCAGTTCCCGGTGGACTACCAGGTCTCCCCGCAGCTCTCCATGGAGGGGACCGGGAGCGACGCCGAGGCGTCCGAGGCCCCGGAGGGAACCGAGGGTTCAGAAGCTTCCGAACAGCCCGGAGGCGCCGAGCAGGTTCCCGCCGGTGGCGAGGAGACCGCGGCCCAGGACGCGCCCGCCGAGGGAACGGCCGGAGAGACTCCCGCAGACGGAGCCGAGGGCCCCGCCGAACCCGCGGAGCCGACCGAGGGCACGCCCGCTGGTGAGGGCTCCGGCGGCGAGGCCGCCGACGCCCAGACCAGAACCACCGGGGAGCCGGAGTCCCCCACCGTCCCTAACGAGGTCCGGGTGGCTCTGGAGGGCCAGTCCGCCCTGGGCGAGATCATCGGCCAGCGCAGCACCTACGTCGAGGCGTACGGGGACCAGGGCGTTAGCGTCTACACCTACCCGGGCGCCGAGATCGGCGTCGACCTCACCAGCGACACCGTCGAGGGCGACGTGGCCGACATGGGCCCGGGCAAGGCCACCGTGGTGGAGAGCGACGCCGACGGCGCCGGGGTGGGCGACACCCTCACCCTCCCGACCGAGGACGGCGAGGAGCTGTCCGTGGAGATCGTCGCGGTCGTGGAGGACATGCAGTCCCTGTCGGGCGTGACCCTGCATCCGGAGGACTTCGCCGCGGCCTTCCCTGCGGTGGACGAGGACGATCTGCTGCTCATCCGCGCCGCCGAGGGAGCCGACGCCGCCGAGGTGCGCGACGCGGTCTACACGGCGCTCGAAGACTACCCAACCATGCAGATCGGGTCGGCCGCCGAGATGAAGGACCAGTTCACCGAGATTCTGGACATCGCCTTCTACACCATCGCGGCCATGCTGGGTCTGGCCATCATCATCGCGGTGTTCGGCATTTCCAACACCATGGCGCTGTCGGTGCTGGAGCGCACCCGCGAGTCCGCGCTGCTGCGGGCACTGGGGCTGGCCAGGGGGCAGCTGCGCCGGATGCTGAGCGTGGAGGCCGTGCTGCTGTGCCTGATCGGCGCCGGTATCGGCATCGTGCTGGGCGTGGTGTTCGGCTGGGCGGCCGGGGCCTCGGTCCTGCCGGACATGATCTTCTCCGTGCCCTTCGGCCAGATCGCGGTGTTCATCGTGATCGCCGTCCTGGCCGGGCTGCTGGCCTCGGTGCTGCCCGCCCGCCGGGCGGCGGCCACCTCCATCACGGGGGCGCTGGCCAGCGAGTAGGCCGTCCCCGCCCCGCGGACGCACGCGTCGCCGCAGCGGGAAACGCGCGGGCCCCCTCCGCCCTGAGGCGAAGGGGGCCCGCGCTCTCGGCGTTCTTCCCCTCGCCGAACAGGGTCTTCCTCCGTCCGGGGCCGCACCACGCGTGACCCGCCTCGGACGCCACGTCCCGGGCGGCACGCCTCAGGCGGCGTAGTGCCTCACGTGTCCGGGGCCCCGGTGTCCCTGGGGTCCTCGGCGTCCGGAACGTAGCCCGCCGTGTCGGTGCTCCGGTCGCGCTCGTCGTCCCGGTCGCCGTGGGGCGTGTCCGCCGGATGCTCGTAGGGCCTGTCGGGGTGCTCGCTCCGCACTGCCGCGCCCTCGTCGACGTCGGGCGTGACGTCGTCGGACTCCTCGTGCATGGCCTCCTGCTCGGCGCTGCGGGTCTCCCCTCCCCAGCTCTCGCGCGGGTAGAGGTCGCTGCGCTCGGAGCGCACGCCCTCGTCGATCCCCCGCGGCTCGGCCGAACTGTCGGTCCCCGGCATGTCGGGGTCCTCGAAGTCGTACTCCTGGATGTCGTAGTCGGCCTCGATCCGCCGCTCCCGGGCGACGGCCTTGCTCAGCTCGGGGTCGTCCCCCATGTCGGTGTCCACGTCATAGGGCTCTTCAGTCATGGTCGCCCCCTTTCCCTCGTTAGTCCCGTGCCCCAAACCGGCGTACCTATGTCACCCGCGGGCGCACGGGGCGGCGGGGCGGACCGGAGGCGGCCGCGCGGCGGGACCCGCTACCGGCGGCGGCCGCGCTCGGCTCGACGCAGCAGCAGCGGGCGCAGGGCGGCCTCCAGCGCGACGGAGCCGTCGAGCTTGCTCTGGCCCACCACGCGGTCCTCGAAGTGGATGGGGATCTCCACCATCTTCTGTCCGCGCCGGTAGGCCCGGTAGTGCATCTCCACCTGGAAGGCGTAGCCGGTGCTCTCGATGCCGGGCAGGTCCAGGACGCGCAGCGCCGAGGCCCGCCAGATCTTGAAGCCCGCGGTGACGTCACGGATCGGGATGGACAGCACGGTCTTGACGTAGGTGTTGGCCCAGCCGCTCAGGAGGCGGCGGCTGAGGTTCCACCGCTCTGACAGGCTGCCGCCGGGGACGTAGCGGCTGCCGATCACCACGCCCGCGTTGGTGGCGTGCAGGGTGCCGAGCAGCTGGGGCACGTAACCCACGGGATGGCTGAGGTCGGCGTCCATCTGCACCACGTAGTCGGCGCCCTCCTCCAGGGCTCGGGTCATGCCCGCGACGTAGGCGCGGCCCAGGCCGTCCTTGCTCGTGCGGTGGACGACGCCGACGCGTCCGGCGAACTCGACCGCGAGCTTGTCGGCGACCTCGCCGGTGCCGTCGGGGGAGCCGTCGTCCACGACCACCACCCGCAGCCGCGGCAGGTCCAGGGCCATGAGCTGACCCACCAGCACGGGGAGGTTGTCCGCCTCGTTGTAGGTGGGAACGACCACCGTCACCCGGGAGTCGGCCCAGGGTGCGGGGAGCGCCACGGGTTCGGGGGTGACGCGCACGGGCGGGGAGGACGGCTGCTGGGGAGTCGGCTGGGAGGACATGCGCGGCGGCTCCTGCGGGATCGGACGGGTGGTGCGGAACGGGCGGAGCGTACGCGGGATACGCGTGTGAACGGTAGGGTACGCGGTCCTTTCCTCTGTTCGCAGAGGAGAAGCCCCCCTTTGTCCTTCCCTCACTGCCCCCGCTCCTGGGCGACCACCGCGACGTGGACGAGGGCGCCCGTCTCCTCCAGGGTCATCAGCACCTCGGGGTCGGCGCTGCTGTCGGTGACCAGGTGGGCGATCTCCTCGGGGGCGACGGTGGGCACCATGGTGTCGGCGCCGATCTTGGTGTGGTCGGCCAGGACGATGGTCTCCTCGGCGCAGGCGGCCAGGGCGCGGTCCACGCTGGCCACGGCCGGGTTGGGGGTGCTCAGGCCGCGGTCGGCGCTGACCCCGTTACCCGAGAGGAAGGCCCGGTTGACACGCAGTCCGGCCAGGCTCTCCTCCGCCGCGGCCCCGACCAGGGCCCGGATGGGGCCGTGCAGGGTACCGCCGGTCACGACCACCTCGACACCGGAGGCACCGGCCAGGACGTCGGCGACGCGCAGGGAGTTGGTGACCACGGTCAGGTCGGTGCGGGTGAGGAGCGCGCGGGCGAAGGCCTCGGCGGTGCTACCGGGGCCGATGGTGACGGCGTCGCCGGGGCGGACCAGGCGGGCGGCCGCGGTGGCGATGGCGGCCTTCTCCGCGGCGCACTGGCCGCTCTTGCCGGAGTAGCTCTGCTCGTGGCCGATCCTCCCGGGCAGGGCGACCCCGCCCCGGCGGCGGTCGACCAGCCCCTCGGTCTCCAGCGCGCGCACGTCGCGGCGGATGGTGACCTCCGAGGCGCGGACCTTGACGGCGATGTCGCGCAGGGACATGGTGCCGTTGGCGCGCACGAGTTCGAGAATGCGCTCCCGACGCTCGGCGGCGAACGCCGGACGGTTCTCCTCGACCATGGACCCACTTCCGTGCTCTGTTCGGGCACGGGCCACGGTCCCGCGCGACTCCCTAGACTACGGACCCGTCGGCGGTGGGGACCCGTCCGGGCCGGGCGACCTCCTCGGGTGCCGACTGCTCCGGAACCCTCCCGGAGGCGGTTTCGGCCCCCTCGGCCTCCGCGGCGGCCTCCTCCTCGGAGGTCTGGGGCCCCTCCCGCAGGAGGGTGACGACGACGATCGCCGTGAGCGCCACCAGACCGACGAGCGCTCCCGCGCCGAGCAGTACCACGACAGACATCTGGGCCTCCCAGGGGACGGGCTGACCTGCCAATAACCGAATTCCCGGTTTGGGTTGACCTCACACCACCGAACGCGGGGAAGATCGGGACACAATGGGGGGCATGAAGCTCGATCCGGCACCACTGCCCACCGAGGTGTGGTGGGTACGCACCTCAGCCGCCGACGACCGCCTGCTGCGCCTGTTGGACGAGGAGGAACGGTCACGCAACGCCCGCTTCCGGCTCCAGGCCGACCGCGACCGGCACCTACTGGGCCGGGCGGTGTCCCGGCTGCTGTTGGCCGAGCGGGCCGACTGCCCGCCCGAGAAGGTGACCTTCGCTTTGCGCTGCCGTTCCTGTGAGGAGAAGGAGCGCGCGGGCGCCAGCCGGGGCGAGGACTCCGCGCAGGGCCCGCACGGCAAACCGCACCCCTCCGGCCCCGCCGAGGGGTGGGAGGTCTCCGTCAGCCACTCGGGCGAGTGGGTGGTGCTGGCCCTGGCCCGCGAGGTGCCCGTGGGCGTGGACGTGGAACGCGTGTCCCCGGCCCGCGACCTGGAGGGCCTGGCGGGCTACACGCTGGGCGGGCCCGAACAGCGGGCCTGGGAGCGCCTCTCCCCCGCCGACCGGGTCGGTGCCTTCTTCCGCTACTGGGCCCGCAAGGAGGCGCTGCTGAAGGCGACCGGCCTGGGCCTGTCCGGCGGGATGCGGCGGGTGCTGGTGAGCCCGGCGGACGCCGCCCCCGAACTGCTGGCCTGGGAGGGCGGCGGGGGGCCGGAGGCGGTGGCGCTGGCGGACCTGGACGTCGGGGCGGCCTCGGACCGGGGCGGGGAGGAGTACCGTTCCGCACTGGCGGCGCTGACCGACCGGCCGCTGGAGCTGGAGCTGCGTCCCCACGAGGAGACCGTCAGGCTGCTGCGCTCCCGGCTGGGCGGCGGCTGAACCCCCGAGGGGCGGCCGGGCCCCGGGAGAGGACTGGGACCTCCCGGTGCCGGGCCGCCCCCAGCCCCCTCAGGCGTTCTCGCGGGCCAGGTGGCGGCTGATGACCATGCGCTGCACCTGGTTGGTGCCCTCCACGATCTGGAGCACCTTGGCCTCGCGCATGTAGCGCTCGACGGGGAAGTCGCGGGTGTAGCCGTAGCCGCCGAAGACCTGCACGGCGTCGGTGGTGACCCTCATCGCGGTGTCGGTGGCCAGGAGCTTGGCCATGGCGGCCTGCTTGCCGAAGGGGCGCCCGGCGTCGCGCAGGCGGGCGGCGGACAGGTAGAGCTCGCGGGAGGCGGCGACCTGGGTGGCCATGTCGGCGAGCATGAAGCCCACGCCCTGGAAGTCGCCGATCACGCTGCCGAACTGGCGGCGTTCGCGGGAGTAGCGCACGGCGGCGTCGAGGGCGGCCTGGGCGAGACCGACCGCGCAGGCCGCGATGCCGAGGCGTCCGGAGTCGAGGGCGGACAGGGCGATGCCGAAACCCCTGTCCCGCTCGCCCACCAGGGCGTCGGCGCCGAGGCGGACGTCGTCGAAGAGGACCCCGGCGGTGGTCGAGGAGTTCATGCCCATCTTGCGCTCGGGGGCCGCCGATCCCAGGCCGGGGGTGTCCGCGGGGACGTGGAGGCAGCTGATGCCGCGGGCGCCGGAGTCGGGGGAGCCGGTGCGGGCGAAGAGCGTGTAGTAGTCGGCCTGGCCGCCGTGGGTGATCCAGGCCTTGGCGCCGTTGACGCGGTAGCCGTCCCCGTCGGCCTCGGCGCGGGTGGCCAGGGCCGAGGCGTCGGAGCCCGAGGCGGCCTCGGACAGGCAGTAGGCGCCCAGGAGGTCGCCGCCGAGCATGCCGGGCAGGCGGGCGTCCTTCTGCGCGTCGGAGCCGAAGGAGGCGAGGGGGTAGCAGGACAGGGTGTGGACGCTCACGCCCAGGCCGACCGCGAGCCAGCCCCGGGCCAGCTCCTCCACCACCTGGAGGTAGACCTCGTAGGGCTGGTCCCCGCCGCCGTACCGGCCGGGGTAGGGCAGGCCGAGCAGTCCGGCGCCGCCGAGCACGCGGAAGACCTCGCGCGGGAACAGGCCGCCCTCCTCGTCCCCGGCGGCCCGCGGGGTGAGCTCCTTGTCCACGATCTCCCGGGTCAGTTCCAGGAGCTGCTCCGCCTCGGGGGTGTGCAGCGTACGTGCGACCGTCATGAACCTCTCCCGCGCCTGTCCGACATGTGGACACCTAGTAGGACGTCCAACTATATGGTGACGCACAGCACCCTCGCTCCACAAGCCGGGTGCGCCCGGCGCTCCGGTCCCTTGGACAACGCACCGCCCTGGCCGCCGTTCCGTTAGACGGGGCGGGTCGCCGCGCCCGCGGCGACAGCACGTCTGTACACGAGCCCCCTCCTCGTCCTAGATTCCACGCATGGACCTCGAACTCCGCCACCTGCGCACCATCTGTCTCCTGGCCGACACCGGCAGTGTGACCAAGGCGGCCGCCGCGCTCTCCACCTCCCAGCCCGCACTGACCACACAGCTCCAGCGGATCGAGCGCGAGGTCGGCGGTCCGCTGTTCCACCGCGGACGTTCGGGGGTCCGCCCCACCGAGCTGGGCGAGTTCGTGCTGGTGCGCGCCCGCTCGGTCCTGCTGTCCATGGACGACCTGCTGCACGACATCACCGCGCGCGGAGCCTCCCCCACCACGCTGCGCGTGGGCGGGGTCGGGCCGCTGACGCTGGAGCTGTCGGCCCGCATGCCCGAGGTCTTCCCGAACGTGCCGGTCCACGTGCGCACGGAGTACTCCCCCAAGCTGGTCACCGACCTGGTCCGTGCGGGCCGCCTGGACCTGGGGACCACGATCGACTACGTGGACCGCGACCTGTCCACGGACGGCCCCCTGTCCTGGGCGATGCTCTCGGTGGAGCCGCTGCACGTGGCGCTGTGGGCCGACCATCCCCAGGCGAACCGGCCGCTGGTCCGGCTGGGCGACCTGGCGGGGTCCCCGTGGGCGCTGACCCCGCCGGACGGCACCGGCTGGCCGGAGTGCTTCTACCTGGCCTGTCAGCGGGCCGGGTTCACCCCCGAGGTGCCCTACCGGCTCTATGACCGCTCCGAGATCCGCGACCTCATCGCCGACCGCCGGGCGGTCGCGCCGTGCCAGCCGGACTTCGACACCGGTCCGGACGTGGTGATACGCCCCCTGGAGGGCGCACCCATCCAGCTGCGCCACCTGCTGGTCTGGCGGCGCGACAGCCCGATCCAGCAGGCCTCCGACACCATCGCGCGGCTGGCCCGCGAGATCCTGCGTGGCCCGTCCCGCACCCTGGACCCCGTGCCCTCGGGCTCCGCCGGGTCCGCCGCCGAGACCGCGGGCGGCTCCGTGTCCGGTGTCGGCCATACGCCGGGCGAGCGGTGCGGCGGACGCGCGCCAGGGGCTCTCAACGGCTGATCCGGACACACTCCGCCCCCTCCCACCTGGACACACGTCACATGACGACCGGTCGGTTTGCGCGGTCGGGCGACACGCGTAGAGTGTTTACCCGCAAGTAACGTACTGGTGAGTAGACGTACCCCCGCAGTCCGCTCCGCAGACACGTACCTCCCCCACGGGCCCCGCCCCGCCCGTTCCGCGAAGGCACGACCGAGTCCAGGACACCATCATGCGACCACTGAGAATCCTCTCCTCGACGCTGGCCGTCACGGTTCTTCTCACCTCCTGTTCCAGCGGCACGGACGGCTCCGACAGAGCCGACACCCGCGGAGTGACGGACGACGCCGTCGTCATCGGCACCCACCAGCCGCTCACCGGGGCGGCCTCCCCGGGTTTCCGACACGTCTCCACCGGCGCCCGCGCCGTGTTCGACTACATCAACGACAACGGCGGCATCCACGGCCGCCGGATCGAGTACCAGGTCCAGGACGACGCGTTCGACCCCGCGCAGACCCTGGAGGCCACCCGCAGCCTCATCGACGACCAGGAGATCTTCGCCATGCTCGGCGGCCTGGGCACCCCCACCCACGAGGCCGTGATCGAGGAGCTCAACGAGGCGGGCGTCCCCGACCTGTTCGTCTCCTCCGGCGCCCTGGCCTGGGACCAACCCGAGGTCTACCCCTACAGCTACGGCTTCCAGGTCGACTACACCCGGGAGGCCAAGATCCAGGGCCAGTACATCGCCGAGAACTTCCCCGGCGACCAGGTCGGCCTGCTCTACCAGAACGACGATGTGGGCCCCTCCTCCCACGCGGGGGTCGAGCAGTACCTCACCGAGGAGATCGTGGCCTGGGAGTCCTACGACCCCGGCGTCCCCGAGCTCGCCGGACAGGTCGAGGAGCTCAAGCGGTCGGGCGCCGAGGTCGCCGTCTGCTACTGCATCCCCGCCTTCCTGGCCCTGGCCGTCCTGGAGGCCACCGCGATCGGCTACACCCCGCAGTGGGTGGCGCCCAGCTTCGGCGGCGACGTGGCGGTGGCCACCGGGCTGATCGAGGAGTACGCGCAGGGCACGGCGGCCGAGAACGTCCCGCCCGAGGCCTTCCTGGACGACCTGATCATCACCGCGTTCCTGCCGATGGCCGCCCAGCGCGAGGACCCGTGGACCGAGTTCTTCCTGGAGATCCACGAGCAGTACAACGAGGGCACGCCCTTCACCGACACCACCGTCTACGGCATGGTGCAGGCGGTCCTGTTCGCCCAGGTGCTGATGCGTACCGGCCCCGACCTGACCCGGGAGAGCCTGCTCGCCACCCTCAACTCCCACGAGTGGACGGGACCCGGTCTGGTGCCGTTCAACGCCACCGAGAACGACCACAGCGGCTACGCCGGGGTGATGGTGGTGCAGCACCACGCCGGTGAGGAGCCCGAGGTCCTCCAGGAGCCCATGGTCACCGACAGCGGCGGCGGGCAGATCCTGCCCTTCGAGCTGGACCGCCCCGCGCCCGACGAGGTGGCCCTCTTCGGGGGGTCCGGCGGGTAGACCGGAGGACCGGTGGCGGTGCCCGAGCGGTACCGCCACCGGTCAGGGCACGGCGGACGGCACGGCCGTCACAGGAGCGCGGGTGTCCGCGACCGTCGCGAAGACGCGGGTGTCCGGGGCGGGTCTCAGGCTCGCGTTCGCCCGCGGCGCGAGCGCATCCACCAGAGCGCGCCGATCACCACCGCGAGCACCGCCCCGGCCACGGCCACCGGTAGTCCCAGGTCCGTGCCCCCGACGCCGACCAGCACCAGCGCCACCGTGCTGGGCACCCCGCCCAGGAGCGTGCCCAGCGCGAAGGGCCACATCCGCATCCGGGTCAGACCGAAGCCGTAGTTGACCACCTGGTAGGGGATGACCGGGATCAGCCGCAGCTGGAGCACCGCCAGGAGGGCGCGCCCGCCCGCCAGGGCCTCCAGCCGGGTGCGGGCTCCCTCGGGCAGCCGCCGGTCCACCGCGTCGCCCGCCACGTGGCGGGCGACCGAGAACTGGGCCAGGGCGGCGCACACCCCGCCCGCCACGGCCAGGACCAGGCCCAGGGACATTCCGAAGAGCAGGCCAGCGGCGGCGTTGAGGGCGGGCCGGGGCAGGAAGGCGAACACCCCCAGCAGGTACACGCTCAGGTAGGCCAGTGGAGCCGCCGCTCCGGCGTCCTCCACCCAGGCCTGGAGGGCCTCCAGGTCGGGGCCCCACAGCAGTGCCGACACCAGCAACGCCGCCCAGAGCAGCAGCAGGACGAGCCGCGACACGTCCGCGGTGCGCACACCGCGCGTGTCCTCACCCATGGCCACAGCGTACGCCCGGTGCCGGACCCCCACAGAACCGACTGATCCACGCTGTTCGGGACGGACGCATAGCTTTCCGCGTTGTTGTAACGAACAGGATGCCCGCGGCACTCGGGGCGCTCGGGACGGACGGCGCACTCGGGGCGCTCGGGGCGGTCCGCGCTATTCGGGACGGTCGGAATGCCCGAGACGCTCAGGGCCCTCGGGTTCCTCGGAGGCCTCGGGGAGGCGGAGGATGAACGCCGCCCCGCCGAGCAGTTCGCTGTGCCCGGCCAGCAGGCTGCCGTCGTGGGCCCGCGCGATCTCGCGGGAGATGGCCAGTCCCAGGCCGCTGCCGCCGGGATCGCGCTCCCGCGACTCGCTCAACCGCGCGAAGCGCTCGAAGATCCGCTCCCGTTCCCCCGGCGGGATCCCCGTCCCGTCGTCGTGCACCTCCACCACGGCGAAGCCGTCCTCCCGCCGGACGATGACGTCGACGCGTGACCTGGCGTGCCGGTCGGCGTTGGCGACCAGGTTCGTCAGGACCCGCACCAGGCGCAGGCGGTTGGCGTCGACGTGGACCGGGCCGGAGGAGTGCAGCCGCAGTTCGGGATTGCGGCGTTCGGCCAGGAACTCCTCCGCGACCAGCGCCGACAGGTCCAGCCGCTCCTGGACGGGCGCGGTCCCGGTGTCCAGGCGGGCGAGTTCGAGCAGGTCGGCGACGATGTTCTCCAACCGCTCGGTGTCCGAGAGCAGGCCGGTGAGCAGCCGCTCACGCATGCGGGGGTCGGGATCGGGGTCGGAGAGCTCCATCTCCAGCTTGATCCGCATCCCGGCGATGGGGTTGCGCAGCTCGTGGGAGGCGTCGGAGACGAACCGCCGCTGCCGGGTGACCGCCTCCTCCATCCGCTCCAGGCTGTGGTTGGCGGTACGGGCCAGGTAGGCGATCTCGTCGTCGCTCCTGGGCACCGGGAGCCTGCGGTGCAGGTCGCTGGCGGAGAGGGTGTCGAGCTGGGCCCTGATCTGCTCCACGGGGCGCAGCGCGCGGCCGACCCCGTACCAGACGGTGAGCCCGGTGATGGCGAGCAGCACGCAGGACATCACCACCAGCGCGTCCTCCAGCACGTGGGTGGCCACGACCTGTGGCGTGCCCACCGCCGCCAGGACCACGACGTCGCCGTAGGCCGTGTCGTCGACGGCGTAGCCCGACACCAGCAGACAGGTCCTGGGGTCGATGCCCGCGACCTGCCCGCAGACCGTGGTGTCCACCCGCGGATCGGAGGCGGCGGGACGCTCGGCGGTCAGCTGCGGCTGCCCCTCCAGGGCGTCGCTGGAGGCGAGCACCTCGCCGGAGTCGCGCGCGACGACCTGGATTCGCAGGACGGACTCCCCGTCGGGGATCAGCTCCGGATAGCGCTGGACCGCGATGTGGTCGGCGACGTCGCGGGCCTCCTCCGCCGCCAGGTCGCGGACCTGCTCGACGATCGCCTCACGGACGAGGAAGATGGTCAGGGCCAGGCCCAGTCCGGTGACCACGGCCAGCGCCGCGACCGCGCCGAACGTGACCCGGGCCCGAATCGACCGGGGACGTATCCGATCCCATACCCTCCCGGGCCCGTCATCCCAACCTGGCATCGACCCATTGTCACCCAGGGGGCCGGACATCCGTCGAAGCGACGGCGGTGTGGCGGCGGTCGGCGAGCGGACCGGCGGTTACTGCTCGTAGGGGGACGGCGGGTCGCTGACCTCCTCCATCTCCAGGACCTCGAACTCGTGCTGGCTGACGTCGGCGATGTCGCCCTCGGGCTCGACCCAGGTGCCGCGCACCGTCCACCAGGTGTCGGTCTCCGGCGCGGGCTCGTTGGAGACGTGCACCTTGTTGACGATGGCGTCGGCGGCGCAGCAGGACATCTGGAGGCGGGCCAGGAACCAGCCGTCCCCCTCGGGATCGGGCACCGCGAAACCGGTCAGCTCGACCTCGCGCCCCGCCAGCTGGCGTTCCTCGTCCACCCAGGCGCGCATCACGAACTGGCGGATGTCCATCGCGACGACCTCGCCGGACCCGGCCTCGGCCAGCCCGTCGTCGAAGCGGCCGGGGCGCGCCTGCTCGGGCGGCGGGGCTGAGGAGGCAGCGGTGGACTCCACGGTGTAGGCGCCCAGCGCGGGCGGGGCGACGACGAAGACCGCGAGCACCGGCAGCAGGAGCAACCAGGCCACCCTGGGAGCGCGGGAGTGGTCGTGCCCGTGGTCGTTTCCGTGGTCGTCGGCGGGGTGGTCGGAGTGGTCGGAGTGGTCCTCGGAGGCGGTCGCGGCCGCCCTCTCCCCGCGCAGCTCGACCACGATGATGAGCACGCCGAGCACGGCCATGACCACACCCGCGGCGATGAGGAAGGGACCGAAACCCGCCTTGACCCAGTTGAGGTAGAGGTCGGTGGCCACCGTGCTGGTCAGCGCGGCGGCGCCGAGCAGGACGAGGGTGAGCCCCTGGGCGATACGGTTCACAGGATCAGGCCTCCGATCAGGAAGGTGCTGAGCAGCCCGACCAGCAGGCACAGCGGTGCGAAGCGCACCACGAAGCGCCAGCCGAACACGCCCGCCTGCATCGCGATGAGCTTGAGGTCGACCATCGGGCCGATCACCATGAACGCGAGCTTGGCGGTGGGCGAGAACTCGGTGAGGCTGACCGCGACGAACGCGTCGGCCTCGGAGCAGATGGACAGCAGGATGGCGAGCAGGGCGAGCACGAGCACCGAGACGACCGGGAGCCCGGCCACCGTCACCAGCCACTCGCGCGGGACCAGGACGTTGAGGGAGGCCGCGGCCAGGCCGCCGACCACGAGGTAGCCGCCCGCGTGCATCATGTCGTGCAGCATGGACTCGCGGAAGACGACCCACCGGGACTCGCCGGGGGCGTGCGTGCGCGTGGGCAGGCGCAGCCAGTCGGTGCGGCCGAAGCGCACCCAGATCCACCCGACGACCACGGCGGCCAGCAGCGAGGCGACGAACCGGGCGAGCACCATCTCGGGCTGCCCGGCGAAGGCCACCGCGGTGGCGATCATGACGATCGGGTTGATGGCGGGCGCGGCCAGCAGGAAGGTCAGCGCGGCGGCGGGTGCGACCCCGCCCTTGATCAGGCTTCCGGCGATGGGGACCGAGGCGCACTCGCATCCGGGCAGCAGGGCGCCGGAGGCCCCGGCCACCGGCACCGCCCGTGCGGGGTTGGAGGGGATGAGGCGCTGGTAGACCGAGGTCGGGACGAACGCGGTGAGCGCCGCCGACAGCGCGACTCCGAAGACCAGGAAGGGCAGCGCCTGGAAGCTGATCGCGGTGAAGATGGTGGCCCAGGCCAGGAAGGCGTCGCTGGTCAGTTGGTCGGTGACCCAGGCGTGCCCCATCGCCATCGCGGTGATGAAGAGGGCGAACAGCCAGACCGTCCCGGTTCTGCGCTGACCGCTCCTGCGCCCCCAGTCCTCGGGGGGCAACTCGTCGCCGCGGTCGCTCCACCCCCCGGCGAGGGTGTCACCGAGCGAGGCGGAGGCGTTGGGCGGGGCGGAGCCGGGCGCGGCGAGGTCAGGTGCGGCGGCGGGCGTCGTCCGGTCGGACACGGTGGTACTCCGCGGTGGTCGGGTGGGAACTCCACGCATCGTACCGAAAATCGTTTTCGCCCGTCAGCGTCCCACTCCGGCCTGTGGACAACCGCCTCCCGGATGCAACCGAGATAGCCCATCCCGGCCAGGAAAATAGTCTTCTGCGCTCCCCACACACCCACGTACCACACCGGTCCCGCAGGCACCATCGCGGCGAGCGCCCGCGGCCGGTCCCCGGGCCTGCGGGCCACCACCAGGACGAGCGCGACGGCGCACCAGCCCGCCGCCGCGTTGGTGAACAGCGCCCCGATCCCCAGGGCAGCAGCGCCGCCCCGAGGGGGAGAGCGCGCCCAGGGCGGGCCCGGCCACGGCGGCCACGAGGAACACCGGAGGGGAGGGGGAACGGGGGGAGGGGGCTACCTTCGTCATACCCGGTTATCGCTCCGTGCCGGAGCCCCGGTTCCCCTCCTCGGGGCCGTCGTCGCCGTCGGAACGGTCCGCGTCACCGGCCTCGTCCACGGCCGTCGCGCCGTGCGACTCCGCCTCCCCCGGGCCGTTCTCCTCCCCGTCCCGTTCGTGCTCCGCCGCGACGGCGCCCGGGTCCGGGGGCGCCTCTCCCTCGTCGCGGGGGACGTCCTCGGGCTGGGGTCCGGAGGCCGGTCCCCAGCACTCCACGTTCCGCAGACCGGGCATCTTGGCGAGCGTGAACTGGGGGTCCAGGCCGTTGCGCAGCTGGCGGCTGTAGTCGGCCAGCAGCCGGAAGGCGATTCCCGACAGCGGCGCCAGGGCCAGCAGGTTGACGGTGGCCATGACGCCCATGGAGATGTCGGCGAGGCTCCACACCAGGGTCAGGGGCGCCACGGAGCCGAGGAAGACCGCCGCCAGGACCGCGTAGCGGAAGTAGGTCATGTGCTGGGGGCTGCTGTCCAGGAACTGGAGGTTGGTCTCCCCGTAGTAGTAGTTGCCCAGCACGGAGGTGAAGGCCAACAGGAAGAGGATGACCGTGAGCGCGTGGACCGACCACTCGCCCAGGCTGGCCTCCAGCGCCCCCTGCGTGACCTGGATGCCCATGTCCTCGCCGTACTGGGGACCGTGGACCAGGACGATGAAGGCCGTCACCGAGCACACCAGCCAGGTGTCGAAGTACACGCCCAGGGTCTGCACGAGTCCCTGCTTGACCGGGTGGGAGACCGAGGCGGTGGCACCGGCGTTGGGAGCCGACCCCAGGCCCGCCTCGTTGGAGAACATGCCGCGCCGCATGCCCTGGACGATGGCCGTGCCCACTCCCCCGGCGACGAACTCGCGCGCGCCGAACGCCGACGCGAAGATGTCGCCGACGACCCGGGGCAGCTCCCCTATGTTGAGGGCCACCACCCACAGGCCGAGCAGGATGTACAGGACGGCCATGAGCGGGACCAGCGCCTGGGCGGCGCGCGCGATGCGCCGGACCCCGCCGAAGATCACCAGCGCGGTCAGGCCCACCAGCACCAGCCCGATCACGGCCGACAGCAGCAGGCCTGGCGTCCCCCCGAGGGTGCCGACGGAGGTGGACACGGCTGCGGCGATGCTGTTGGCCTGCACCGTGTTGAACACCAGGCTGAAGGTCACGGTGATGATCACCGCGAACAGCACGCCCATCCACCGCCTCCCCAGCCCCTTCTCCATGTAGTAGGCCGGGCCGCCCCGGAAGCCGGTGCTGGTGCGCACCTTGTACAGCTGGGCGAGGGTGGACTCCACGAACGCCGCGGCGCCCAGCACCGCGGCCATCGTCCACATCCAGAACACCGCGCCCGGGCCGCCCAGGATGATCGCGGTGGACACGCCGACGATGTTGCCCGTCCCCACCCGCGAGGCGGCCGAGATGGAGAAGGCCTGGAAGGAGGAGATCTCCCGCCTGCCGTCGGGAGCCACGCCCGGGGCGCTGCCCAGGACGCGGAACATCTCCGGCAGCAGGCGCACCTGCACGATTCCCGAACGCACCGTGAAGTAGACGGCGAGGACGATCAGGAGCGGGATGAGGAAGTAGCTCCAGAAGAAGTCGTTGACGGCGACGACTGCGTTGTTCACGCGCTCCCCTTCAGGCGGTCCGGTCTTCGGCAAGTGTCCACGTCACCGGGGGTGGGAGGTCGTGCGGACACGCGAAAGAGCGGTAAAGGACCGTAACGGGTCAACAACCCGCCGCGGGCACATGATCGGGCCCCGGCCTGTGGTGGGGGCGCCCATGGTCAGCCGTGCCCGCGCTCCCTACGGTTCCGGACATGAGACAGAAAGCCTCCTTCGGGCGGGTGGTCACCGCCAGCCTCATCGGCACGACGATCGAGTGGTACGACTTCTTCCTGTACGGGTCGGCCGCCGCGCTCGTGTTCAACCACGTCTTCTTCCCCGAGTCCGACCCGCTGGTCGGCACCATGCTGGCGTTCACCACCTACGCGGTGGGGTTCGTCGCGCGCCCGCTGGGCGGCCTGGTCTTCGGCCACTTCGGCGACCGGATCGGCCGCAAACAGCTGCTGGTCATCAGCCTGCTGCTGATGGGCGGATCGACGTTCGCGATCGGCCTGCTGCCGACCTACGCGGCGGTCGGCCTGGCCGCGCCGCTGCTGCTGACGCTGCTGCGGGTGGTCCAGGGGTTCGCCCTGGGCGGCGAGTGGGGCGGCGCGGTGCTGCTCGTCGCCGAGCACGGCAAGCCGCAGCACCGGGGGTTCTGGGCGTCCTGGCCGCAGGCGGGCGCTCCGGGCGGCAACCTGCTGGCCACCGCCGTGCTGGCGGTGCTGGCCCTGGTGATGAGCGACGCGGCCTTCCTGTCCTGGGGCTGGCGCATCCCGTTCCTGCTCTCGGGCGTGCTGGTGCTCATCGGCCTGTGGGTCCGCCTGGCGGTCAGCGAGTCACAGGTCTTCCGCGACGCGCACGAGCGGGCGGCGGCCTCGGCCCGTCCCGAGCGCGCCCCGATCCTGGGCGTGCTGCGCGACCACTGGCGCGAGGCCCTGGTGGCCATGGGTGTGCGCATGGCCGAGAACGTGTCGTACTACGTCGTCACCGCGTTCATCCTGGTCTACGCGACGCAGGAGGCGCAGATGCCCAACGGTCAGGTGCTCAACGCGGTGCTCGTCGCCTCGGCGGTGCACCTGGTGACCATCCCCGCCTGGGGAGCCCTCTCGGACCGGATCGGCCGCAGGCCGGTGACCGCGCTGGGGGCCGCGGGAGCGGGGCTGTGGGTGTTCGCCTTCTTCCCGCTCGTGGACGTGGGGACCTTCTGGTCGGTGACCCTGGCCGTGACGGTCGGGCTGGTCCTGCACGGGGCCATGTACGGCCCGCAGGCGGCCTTCTTCTCCGAGCTGTTCAGCACCCGTGTGCGCTACTCGGGCGCGTCGGTGGGCTACCAGCTGGCGTCGATCGTGGCGGGCGGGCTGGCCCCGCTGATCGCGACGGCCCTGCTGGCCTCGTTCGGCAGCAGCGTGCCGATCTCGCTGTACGTGGCCGCCATGGCCGTGATCACCCTGGTCGCCGTCGCGGTCTCCCGCGAGACCAGGGGCCTCGACCTGCGGGAGGTGGCAGTGTCCGAGAGAAGTGGGTAACCCCGGAAAAGGGCCCGGGGGGGGGGGGGGGGGGGCGCGAGGG